>NZ_JBXAPG010000004.1:0-15945 GCF_058803765.1 Burkholderia sp. GW821-FHT14F03 | reverse complement strand
TCCCCCCCCCCCCCCTCCCCCTCCCCCCCCCCCCCGCGGCGCGTCAGATCGTGCGCGCGTACAGGTGCGTGAGGCTGCGCAGCACCGTATGGCTGCGATAGCTGAGCGACTGCTCGGACAGCGACAGGCTCGGATAGCGCTCGAGCAAGGCCGCGAAACCCTCCTGCGCCTCGATGCGCGCGAGCTGCGCGCCCACGCAGTAGTGATGGCCGTCCGCGAATGCCATGTGATGCGAACGCTCGCGCCCGACGTCGAACGCGTCGGGGTCCGGGAACTGCTCGGGATCGCGATTCGCGGAGCCGAGGATCACGTAGACCTGGTCGCCCTTGGCGATCTGGCGGCCCTCGATTTCGAGGTCCTCGTTCGCGTAGCGCGAGGTCATCTGCAGCGGCGGGTCGTAGCGCAGCATTTCCTCGACCGCGCTCGGCATCAACGCCGGATCGTCGCGCAGCCGGCGCATCTGCTCCGGATGCTGGAGCAGCGCGAGGCAGCCGTTGCCGATCAGGCTCGCGACCGTCTCCTCGCCGGCGCCGAAGTTGAAGATGATGATCGACAGCAGTTCCGATTCACTGAGCCGGTCGCCTTCGTCGCGCGCCTCGATCAGCGCGCTGATCAGGTCGTCGCGCGGTTCCGCGCGACGCTGCGCGACGAGCTCGCGCAGATAGTCGAGGAACGCGATCGAACTCTCGTTGAGCACGGCGTACTCGTCGAACGACACGAGCGGATCGAACAGCCGGCCCATCGCGGTCGCCCACGATGCGCAGCGTTCGAAGTCCTCGCGCGGCAGCCCGAGCACGTTCGCGATCACGTGCTGCGGCAGCTTGGCCGCGTAGTCGACCATCAGGTCGACGGTCGGCTGGCCGTTCAGCCGATCGAGCAGCGCGTTCGCCTCCGCGCGGATCTGCGCGCGCATGGTCTCGGCCTGGCGGCGCTGGAACGCGGCCGACACGAGGTTGCGCAGGCGCATGTGCTCGGCGCCGTCGAGGAATACGAACCACTTCTCCGCGTTCGAGACCAGCGAGTCGATGTTGGCCGGCTGGGTCGGCGAGATGCGCCGCGTCTTGAGGATCTCGTTCTTCTTGCGCAGCTGGCCGGGAATGTCCGGCGTGTTGAAGCGCCGGTCCTTCAGCGTGCCGCGCACGTGCGCGTACTTGCTGAGAAACCACACGCCGATCGGGCTGCGGTGCACCGGGTCCTCGTTGCGCAGGCGCGCGTAGTGCGGGTAGGGGTTCTGGTTGAACTGCGGATCATTCGGATTGAACAGCAGCGCAGGCGGCCGGGCGGCCGGCGGCGCGACGCTGTCGAGCCCGTTGGCGACGAGGGACATGACGGGGTTCTCCTGCGGTTCGGGGTCAGTGCGTCGTGTCGCGCGTATCGAGCGCGGCCGACAGGCTGTCGATGTTCGGGTACTCCCAGAACAGCGTGATCGGCAGATCCTGGCTCAGCCACGCGCCCAGCTCGCGGGTCACGGTCACCGCGACCGCGGAGTCGAGGTGGTAGTCGACGAACGGGCGCGTCGCGTCGATCTGGTCGGCCGGTACGTCGAGGATGCCGGCGAAGCGCTGGATCAGCCAGTCCGCGATGTCGGCCTGGGTCGGTTGAGCGATGGTCGTCTGGGTCATGGCAGCACTCTCAAGGAAGGAAAGGCGACCGTCTCCGCCTGCGGACGGTCGGGATCGATGTCGTCGTGCACGACGTGATGTCGGCTGCGATCGAACGGATAGCGCGGCAGCCGCGTGCGCGCCGCGCCGGCCAGCGCGGCATAGGCGGGCCATGCGAGCGGCAGGCCCCGCTCGTACAGCAGCGCGGCGAGCCGGGCGCCTTCGGCGCGCGCCGGCGCGTCGGCCCGCCAGGCGAACTCGGCGGGCGCGCCGGGCGCGCACAGCACGAGCGCCGGGCCGCGCGCGCGGCTCGCGTCGTGGCGCGTGACGCGCAGGCCGAGCCCGCTCGCGTGAGCGGTCGCGACGGCGAGCGCCGGCGCCTCGCCGTCGATCTGCACGGCCGTCGCGCCGAGCCGCGCGAGCAGCGCGACCGGGCGCAGCAGCGCGCGCGTCGTGGCGTCGTCCAGCCCGATGTCGAGCGCGGGCCAGGATGCGTTCGCGGTCTCGTCCGCCGCGTCGTCGAGCGCGAGCCGACAGATCGCCGCGCCGGCCGCCTCGACGGGATGCGCGACGGCGAGCGCGGCGAGCGCGTCGTCCCAGTCGCGCACGACGAACGCGCGGCGGCGCGCGAGCGGCTGGCGGCTCGCCAGCGTGGCCGCGCAGAAATCGCGCAGCGAGGCCGACGACGCGCCGGCGTCGCGCAGCGCGAGGATCTGCTGCGCATAGGCGGCGGCGACCCGCGCGAACGCGACGTCGGTCGCCGCGCTGACGGCGATCACCCACGGGCCGGCGGCGTCCGTGTCCGGCGCCGCGCGCGAAAGCGGCGGTTGCTCGACGATCACGTGCGCGTTGCCGCCGCCGAAGCTGAACGCGCTGACGCCCGCGCGGCGCGGGCCGGCGGCGTCGCTCCACGGCCGCACGCGGTCGCTGAGCCGGACCGGCCCCTGTGCGAGCTTGAGCGGCGCGTTCGGCGTCTCGCAGTGGAGGCTCGGCACGAGCGTGCCGTGCTCGACCATCAACGCGGTCTTGACCAGCGCGGCGATGCCGGCGGCCGCCTCCAGGTGGCCGATGTTCGATTTCACCGAGCCGACGAAGCAGGGCTCGGCGTCGTCGCGCTGCGCGCCGTATACATCGCGGATCGCCTGGATCTCGATCAGGTCGCCGATCAGCGTGCCGGGCGAATGCGCCTCGACATAGCCGATCGAAGCGGGCGCGACGCCCGCGCGCGACAGCGCGGTGCGCATCGCCTGCTGCTGGGCCGCGCGATACGGCGCCGACAGCCCGTTGCTGCGGCCGTTGTGATTGATCGCACTGCCGACCAATACCGCGCGGATCAGGTCACCGTCGCGCTCGGCGTGTTCGAGCGGCTTGAGCAGCAGGAAGCCGCCGCCCTCGCCGCACACGTAGCCGTCGGCCTGCGCGGAAAACGGCTTGCAGCGGCCGTCGCGCGCGAGCAGGCCGTGCTGCGAGAACGCGATGATGTTGGCGGGCGACAGGATCAGCTGGACGCCGCCCGCGAGCGCGAGCTCGCATTCGTCGTCGTCGAGCGCGCGGCAGGCCTGGTGCACCGAAGCCAGCGACGAGGCGCACGCGCCATCGATCGCGAGGCTGGGGCCGGTGAGGCCGAACACGTAGGAGATGCGGTTGGCCACGATCGCGCCGCTCGCGCCGGTGCTGGTGCGCGCGTCGATGTGCGGCCAGCGGTTCGCCATGCGCCGGTCGAAGTCGCGGGTGCTGACGCCGACATACACGCCGACGTTGCGGCCGGCGAGCGTGGCGGGCGACATCCCGGCGTCCTCGCACGCATGCCATGCAAGCTCGAGCGCGAGCCCCTGCTGCGGATCCATGCGCGCGGTCTCGCCCGGATCGAGCTGGAAGAAATCCGCGTCATAGCAGTCCGCGTCGGCGTCCATGCCCGCGCGCGGCGCATACAGGCGGCCGGGCTCGCCCGGGCCGCCGCCGACGAAGGGCCCGGCGTCCCAGCGCTCGGCCGGAATCTCGCACACGCAATCCCGCGCGCTGACGAGATTGCGCCAGAACGCGTCGAGCCCGTCCGACTGAGGAAAGCGCGCGCCGATGCCGATGACCGCGATGGGACGCTGCGCCACGTCAGGCTCCGCGCGACAGCGGCGTCGAGCCGGGCAGCCGGCGCAGCGCGAGACGCGACAGGTTCATCGTGCCGGTGTGGAACGCGACCACCATCAGCGCGAGGTACTTGTCGTAGTCGCGGTACTTCGCCTCGCCGACGAGCGCGAGCGCCTCTTCCTTGTGCTCGCGCAGGCGGCGCTGCCAGTGGCGCAGCGTGCGCGCGTAATGGTGGCGGTCGTTGCGCAGCTCGACGATCTCGAACAGGCCGCGCGCGGCCTCGCAGATCTCGGCCAGATGCGGCAGGTCGGACTCGGGGAAGATCTCCGTCGCGAAGAACGCGCTGAACTGCTCGCGGGCGGCGTTCTCGTAGGTGATCGTCTGCAGCGACACCTGGCCCTCGGGGCCGAGGCGGTCGTGGCAGAACGTGAAGAACCGGCGATAGCCGGCGATCTTCTCGTCGAGCGGCTGGTCGAGGCGCGCGAAGTGCTCGAACGCGCCGACCGACACGATCCCGTCATAGCCCTGGTCCGGCTGATGATCGGCCCAGCTTTCGAGGCGCACCTCGATGCGCGATTCGTTCAGCGCGTTGATGTAGTCGGCCTGCGCCTGGCTCAGCGTGAGCCCGACGCATTCGATCTCGGGATGGCGCGCGAGCGCGCGCCGCATCAGGCCGCCCCAGCCGCAGCCGACGTCGAGCAGGCGCTTGCCCCGCGCGATGCCCGAGCGGTCGATGTGCCAGTCCTGCTTGTTGCGCTGCGCGGTTTCGAGATCCTCGCTGCCGTCGAGCCAGAGTGCGCTCGAATAGGTCATGCCCGGGTCGAGCCACAGTGCGTAGAACGGATTGCCGACGTCGTAGTGGTGCTGGATCGCGTCGGCGGACGCGCCGGTGGCGGGCGGATCGATGAGCGTATCGACGGTCACGTCAGATCTCCTTGGCGAGCGCGTGCGCGAGCGCCTGAATCGACGGATGGTCGTAGGCGGCTGCCGCGTCGATCTCGCGGCCGAGCCACTCGCCGAGGTCGCCCGTCATGCCGACGGCGGCCGACGAATCGAGGCCGAGCTGCTGGAAGCTCGCCTCGGTGTTGATGCGCTCCGGGGGCACGCCGAGCACGTCGGCGATGTACAGCCGCAGCCATTGGACGATCTGCTCCTCCTGGTCGGGCGCGCTGGACGGCGTGGCGACGAGCGGGTCTTGGGCGGTGATGTCGTTCATTGCGTGGATCCCTCGGTTTGGTGATTGGACTGCGGGGAAGCAGCGCGCCGGCGGCGGGCCGGCGCGCGAAACGAAAGCGGCGGACGCGTCATGCCTGGCCGCGCGGCGCGAGCGTGCGGCGCGCGCGTTCGGCGGGGGTCACGCGGCACACCTCGGTCACGACGCCGAGTTTTTCCAGCACCACGAGTACGCCGCCGCTGATGTCGATCTGCCACCAGTGCAGCGATAGGATCGCGGCGCGCGGGAATGCGTGATGGTTGTTGTGCCAGGATTCGCCGAGCGTCGGGATCGCGACCCAGAAGTTGTTGGTGCTGAGATCGCGGCCGACGTAGTCGCGCTTGCCGAGCACGTGCGCGAGCGAGGTGATCCACCAGATCATGTTGTGCAGCGCGAACATGCGGATCAGCCCGCCCCACAGGAAGCCTTCCAGCGCGCCGTAGGCGGTGCCCGTGAGCAGGTAGCCGAGCGCGGCGGGCAGCGCGAGGCCGAGCAGCACCCACTGGTAGTAGCGCTTGTTGACCCACATGATCGGCTGATCGGCGAGCAGGTCGCGCGCGTAGAAGTTCGCGTTCGGCACTTCGTGCTTGACGGTCCAGCCGACGTAGGCGTGATACACGCCCTTCAACCGGTTCCAGGCGCCCGGGCCGTGCAGGTTCGGCGAGTGCGGATCGCCTTCGCGGTCGGCCAGCTCGTGATGCATGCGGTGCAGCGCGGTCCAGAACACGATCGGCCCCTGGCCCGCCATCGAGCCGAGAATGCCGAGGCCCATCCGGAACGCGGTCGGCGCCTTGTAGCTGCGGTGCGTGAAGTGGCGGTGGTAGCCGATCGTGAGCCCCATGCCGACGAAGAAGAAGAACAGCAGGAAGATGCCGAGCGCCGCGCCCGACACCGGGTGCACGAAACGGTCGAGCAGGATCGCGGCGATCAGGCCGCCGAGGCCCGAGCCGGTCATGATGGCCGTGTGGATGTGCTGGATCCGCTTGAAACGCGGGCTGTCGACGGTGCGCTTGTATTTCGACGACGGCGCGCCGGTTGCGAGCGCGGGCAGGACCGGCGCGGGTGAGATCGATTCGACCGCTTTCATCTGGACTGCTCCTCTCTGGAATGGGGCGTGGAAGACGACGCGGCCGTCGTGCCGCGCCTGGCTGCGACGTAATCGGGGCGGCGCACGTCGTGGACGAGGCCGAGCCGTTCGAGCAGCAGGACGAAGGCCCCGCCGATGTCGATCTCGTACCAGGCGCGCGAGAACACCGCGGCGGTGCCGCTCGCGTGATGGTTGTTGTGCCAACCCTCGCCGAGCGTGAAGATGCCGAGAAACCAGTTGTTGCGGCTGCTGTCGCCGAGCGCGTAGCGCTGGTAGCCCCACAGATGCGCGGCGGAATTGATGCCGTTGGTGAGCTGGTTCGTGACGAACATGCGCACGAACCCGCCCCACACCACGCCGAGCGCGAAGCCCCGCCAGCTGCCCTCGATCGCGTAGCCGACGACGCCGGGCAGCACGAGCCCGAGCAGCAGCCACTTGAAGTAGTGGCGGCCGACCCAGCGCACGACCGGATCGCGCAGCAGGTCCGGGCAGTACTCGAGCGAATTCGACAGGCCGTGGCCGAAGGTCCAGCCGACGTGCGCGTGCCAGAAGCCGCGCCACTTGCCGAGCGCGCGGCCTTCGCTGATCAGCGGCGAATGCGGATCGCCGTCGCGGTCGACGAAGCGGTGGTGGCGCCGGTGGTTGCTGACCCAGTAGAGCGGCGGGCCCTGCGCGGCCATGCACGCGACGATCGTGAGCACCGCCTTGACGCCGCGCCGCGCCTGGAACGCGTAGTGCGTGAGCATGCGGTGATAGCCGACCGTGATCGCGAGCGTGGTCAGGAAGTACGAGGCCAGCATCAGCACCACCTGCCAGGTGCGCACCTGGCCGGCGGCGGCGGCCCAGCACGCATACAGCAGCGCGAGGGTGGGCAGCGCCACGATCAGGAGCGCGTGCAGCCAGTGCGCGAGACCGCCGTTGGTCGCGAGCGCGGCGCGCGCCGGGCGCGCGGGCGCGTTGAGGGGATCGGACCGTTCCATCTAGCTGGCCTCCGTCAGTTCGAGGGCGTCGAGGGCTTCGAATTCGCCGCGTTCGTACAGCTCGCGGCAGCGGCTGCGGCGTACCTTGCCGCTCGTGGTGCGCGGCAGGTGGCCGGGCTTGAGCAGCACGACGTCGTGCACGCGCACGCCCTGCCGATCGATGATCGCCGCGCGGATCGCTTCCACGATCCGCTCGCGGTCCGGCTCGCGCGTGCCCTGGCGCGTCAGCTCGTGGACGATCACGATGCGGTCGTCGTCCGCGCCGAGCGGCTGGAACACCCCGCCGCCCGCCGCCGCGAGCGCGGGATGCGCGGCTTGCGCCGTGTGTTCGAGATCCTGCGGATACAGGTTCTTGCCGCGCACGATCAGCACGTCCTTGAGGCGGCCGACGATCAGCAGGTGGCCGTTGCGCAGCACGCCGAGATCGCCCGTGCGCAGATAGCGCGGCGCGCGCGGATGGGTGTCGGTGGCGAGCGTCGCGCCGAAGGTGTCGGCGCTTGCGCCGGGGTTGCCGTAATAGCCGTCCGCAAGGCTCGCGCCGCGCGCCCAGATCTCGCCGACGCTGCCCTCGGGCAGCGGCAGGCGCGTCTCGGGATGCACGATCAGCACGCGGCTGTCGCCGCGTACGTGGCCGCAGCCGACGAAGCGCGCGGCGTCGGGCGCGTCCGCCGCGACAAGGCGGGTCGCCTCGCCGATCGACAGCGCGCGCCGGTCCAGGTCGACCGTCTCGACGCCCGTGCCGGGCGTGACGCCCGTGATGAACAGCGTGCCCTCGGCCATCCCGTAGCACGGGAACATCGAGGCGGCGCGCAGGCCATGCGGCGCGTAGGCGTCGAGGAAGCGCTGCACGGTCGCGTGGCGGACCGGCTCGGCGCCCGAATACGCGACGTCCCAGCTGTCGAGATCGAGCCCCGCGCGCTGCTCGGCGGGGATGCGCGCCACGCACAGATCGTAGGCGAAGTTCGGGCCGCCGCTCACGGTGCCGCGATAGGTCGAGATCGCGCGCAGCCAGCGCACCGGCTTCTGCACGAAGTCGGTCGGCTGCATCAGCACGCATTGCGCGCCCTGGTAGAGCGTCTGCAACAGATTTCCGATCAGGCCCATGTCGTGGTAATGCGGGAGCCAGCCGATCACCACCGAATCGCGGTGCATGCGCATCGCCTCGCCGATCACCGCCTCGTTGGCCATCAGGCTGCGATGGCTGACCATCACGCCCTTCGGCCGGCCGGTCGACCCGGAGGTGTACTGGAGGAACGCGAGCCGCTCGGCGTCGCCGTAGGCGATCGCGTCGAGCGCCGGGCCGGGCAGCACGCCGGGCGTGGTCGGGAAGGTATCGACATCGTGCCAGGCGATCGGATCGAGCTGCGCGGCCATCGCGTCCTGCAGCTGCAGCTGCTCGCGCGGGCCGGACAGGATGCAGCGCACGCGTGCGCTGCGCGCGATGCCTGCCGCGAGCGCCGCATGCTTCGCGGTCGGCACCGCGACCGGCACCGCGACCACGCCTGCCGCGAGACAGCCGAGGAAGGTCTGCACGAAGTCGAGCGGACGGGTTTCGAGGATCAGCGCGCGCTCGCCGCGGTAACCGAGTTCGGTCAGCGCATTGGCGATCGAGATGACGCGTTCACGCAATTGCGCGAACGAACAGGTTTGCCGCAGCGTTTCGCCTTTCTCCAGGTCGGCATAAACCACTTTGTCCGGCGAGAGATCGGCGTGCCCGTACAGACGAGCAATAATCGTGTTTTCCAAAGTGCACCTCTGGAATCGAATAGCGGGGCTCGAAAAAGCGGGGCGCTGATAAATATGGGCGAAAACAGGCCCGCGAGACGGCAAATGCCGCTCGCGCGATATCAGAACCCCGATACTCGCCACGCGGCCGGGCTGAACCGGGTCGCGGAGCGTATGACATCGTCTGCTGGACTGCGAAACGTGCTGCGGAAAGCGTGCTGCGAAGGGTGAAACCTTATGCGTGACGCAAGTGCCCGACCAGGGGCGATGGCCTCTGGGCAAGGGATGCAGCGGGGGCGGCGAAGCGCGCGACGAAAGACGGCGCAAAGCTGTTGCGCGCCGTCATGCGCGGGGAACCGTCGGGTTGGCTTGACGCATGCAACCTCGCGACAAAGCCGGTACTCATCAATACGTGACGAATTCTATAGCGCGCCGCGTGGCCTAGCAATACTAATTACATTCGAATGCTTATTCAAACGGTAATCTAAAGCCCTTGACGGGTTTCCGGTAAATCGTGACTCCTTGATGTATTCAGGAACGTAATATGTGCCATCGATTTTCCGGCGCGGGATATATCGGAAGAATTTACGTTTAAGCAAACGATGAATTGTAATTAAATATCTTCGTGGTGCACTGATTCACATGAAATGGTGCGCGGCGTTGCCTAAATTGGTGTGGAGTCCGTATCGATATGAGGCGGAGCGCGCGCGTCGCCGGAGCGGGGAAGCGACCCGGGCTCAGGCGACGCGCGTCGATCCGCGTCGGCGTCAGGGCTGCGCTTCCCCCGAACGCACGGCGACCGCGGGGGACAGTGTTGCGTCGCCCGCGAGCGACGCGCGCCACGGCAACGGGCGCTGCGGCTGCAGAAACAGCCACAGCACCGAGCCGCACGCCGCGGCGATCGCGGTCGCGACCAGCGCGGCGGACCAGTCGCCCGTCACGCGCACGATCGCCGCCACCCCGACCGGCCCGGCGACATTCGCGGCCGCGCCCCACAGATTGGTCCAGCCGGACATCACGCCCGTGAATTCGCCGCCGAGATCCTGCGTGACCGACCAGACCACCACCTGCACGAAGCCGACCGCGGCGAACGCCGCGCACAGCCACGCGATCGCGCTCGCGATCGACACCGCGTGCGCGGCCGCGAACGTGCTGCCGGCGCCGGCGAGGAAACCGACGATCGCGACCGGCACGCGCGCGAACCAGATCGAACCCGTGCGGCGCTGGATGCGGTCGCAGAGGCTTCCCGCGACATACACCGCGACGATCACGGCGATCCACGGCAGCGACGCGTAGAAGCCCATCGCCTGCAAGGACAGCCCGCGCGCCTTCATCAGGTAGGTCGGCAGCCAGGTCGAGTAGAAGCTCTGGATCAGCACCAGCAGGAAGTACTGCAGCCCGAACAGCCAGAAGCGCGGCATCCGGAACCCGGCGAGCCACAGCCCGCGTTTCGCCGGCTCCGGGTGGGGCGCCGCGCGACCGGCCGCGATGTAGGCCGCCTCGGCGGTGGTGATGCGCGGATGCGTGGCGGGATCGTCGCGAAAGCCCCACCACCACGCGAGCGCGAGCAGCACGCCGAACACGCCGTAGGCCTGGAACATCGCGTGCCAGCCGAAGCGGCCGATCACCCAGGTCGTCAGCGGCGCCGACACGATCGGCCCGAGATACAGGCCCGCGAGCAGGATGCTGTTGCCGGTCGCGCGCTCGCCGCGCGGGAACCAGCGCCGCAGCGCGACGATGCCGCTCGACCAGTCGGCCGACTGCGCGGCGCCGAGCAGCGCCCGGCAGCCGAGCAGCCAGCCCCAGGTCGCGCGCAGCGGCGTCGCGACCATCACGAGCGACCAGGCGATGCCGGTGCTGAACAGCACCCGCCGCGGCCCGAACAGCTCCGCGAGCCGCCCGGCCGGCAACTGGCCGAGCGCGTAGGTCCAGAAGTAGGCGGTGAGGATGATCGACATGTCGACGAGCGACAGGCCAAGCTCCTTCTGGACCACCGGCGCGGCGATGCTCATCGCCGCGCGATCGAGCGTCATCACGGCCGTCATCGGCGCGAGCAGCAGCGCGGCGATGCGCCAGCGCAGCAGGCCGGCGCGGCCCGGCGCGGGCGCCGCGTCGCCGGAGGCGGCCACGCCTCCGGGCGCGCTCACGCGGGCACCACGATGTCGTCGGAGCGGATCCGCTTGACGCCCGCATGCTCCATGTCCGCCCACGCCTGCGCGAGCGAGCCGTTCAGATCGACCGCGCGGGTCGCGTCCTCGATCACATAGACGTCGAAGCCGGCCGCGCGCGCGTCGATCGCCGTGCTCGCGACGCAGAAGTCGGTCGCGAGCCCGACCACGAACACCTTGCGGATGTGGTGCGCGTGCAGGTAGGGCGCGAGCCCCGTCGCCGTGCGCCGGTCGGCTTCCATGAACGCCGAATAGCTGTCGATTTCCTTGTGATAGCCCTTGCGGATGATGAGCTGCGCCTGCGGCACGTCGAGGTCCTTGCGCAGGTCTGCGTCCTCGGTGCCCTGCACGCAGTGGTCGGGCCACAGCACCTGCTCGCCGTAGGGTACGCGCACCGTGTCGTACGGCTTCTTGCCCGGGTGGGACGACGCGAACGAGATGTGGCCGCGCGGATGCCAGTCCTGCGTCATCACCACGTTCTCGAAGGCCTTGCCGAGCCGGTTGATCACCGGCACGACCTGATCGCCGTCCTTGATCGCGAGCGTGCCGCCCGCCGTGAAGCAGTTCTGGGTGTCCACCACGATCAGCACGCTGTCGCCGCCGGGACGGATCGCCGCCGCGCGGGTGCTCGCGCGGGCCGCGCCCATCGATGCGCCGAGTGCGGCCACGCCGCTGGCGCCGAGCGCCCTCAGGAAAAATCGCCGATTCACATTCGCTCCTTATGTTGATTGTTCTTGATGCGGGAAAGTGATGCGTTTTCAGCTTGATGCGCTTACATCGACAGATACGCCTGCTGGGTACGGCGGTCGGCCGCCAGCTCGGCCATCGTCGATTCGTGACGGATCCGGCCGCCGTCGAGCACGTAGGCGCGATCGGCCACGCGGCGGGCAAACGGAAGATTCTGTTCGGACAGCAGGATCGCGAGCCCCTCGCGCTTGAGTTCGACGATCGTGTTCGCGACCTGCTCGACGATCACCGGCGCGACCCCCTCGGACGGCTCGTCGAGCAGCACGAGATACGGATTGCCCATCAGCGTGCGCGCGATCGTGAGCATCTGCTGCTCGCCGCCGCTCATCTCGCCGCCGCGCCGCGTGCGCATCCGGCCGAGATTCGGGAACAACTCGAAGAGACGCTCGGGGGTCCAGGCGCGCAGGCCGTCGCGCGCAGGCCGCCGGCCCGCTTCCAGGTTTTCGAGCACGGTCAGCCCGGTGAAGATGCGCCGGTCCTCGGGCACGAAACCCATGCCGAGCCGCGCGATCCGGTACGGCTCCACGCGGCGGATGTCGCGGCCGAGAAAACGCAGCTGCGCGCTCGCGCGATCGATGAGGCCCATCAGCGCCTTCATGGTCGTCGACTTGCCGACGCCGTTGCGGCCCATCAGCGCGACCACCTCGCCGCGCGCGACCGCGAGGTGCAGGTCGAACAGGATGTGGGCGCGGCCGTAGAACGCGTCGAGGCCCGCCACTTCCAGCAATACGTCGCTCATGCGTCCTCCGCTTCGAGGTTGCCGAAATAGGCTTCGCGGACCGCCGCGTCGCCGCGGATCGTCTCGCCGTCGCCCTGCGCGATCAGGCGGCCGCGCGCGAGCACGATCATCCGGTCGGCGAACTCGAACACCACGTCCATGCTGTGTTCCGTGAAGAGGACCGACAGATGGTCTTCCACGACGAGCCGCTTGGTCATCGCCATCAGCGCGTGACGCTCGGCGGGGGCCATGCCGGCCGTGGGCTCGTCCATCAGCAGCAGCTTCGGGCGATTCGCGAGCGCCATCGCGAGCTCCACGCGCTTGACGTCGCCGTACGAGAGCACGCCGCACACGCGGCTCGCGTGAGCGGCCATCCCGACCCGATCGAGCAGCGCGAGCGCCTCGGCGCGGTAGGCGTCGCCCGCCGGCGACCAGAAGCGGAACAGCCGGCGATTGAACGACAGCAGCGCGAGCTGAACGTTTTCAAGCACGGTCATCGAGCCGAAGGTGGCCGAGACCTGGAAGGTGCGGCCCACGCCGAGCCGCCAGATGTCGCGCGGGCGCATGCCGACCGTCTCGCGGCCGTCGAAGCGGATCGAACCGCGATCGGGACGGAGCTGGCCGTTGATGAGATTGAAGCAGGTGGTCTTGCCCGCGCCGTTGGGGCCGAGCAGCGCGAGCAGCTGGCCGGGCGGCAGTTCGAACGACACATCGTCGACGGCCGCGACGCCGCCGAACGCGAGCGACAGATGGGTGACGGACAGCAGGCTCATTGCGGCGTCTCCTTGGCCGGCGCGGCGAGGTCGAGCGCGCCCGCGTTTGCGCCCGCGCTCGCGCGGGCCGGGGTGCGGCGGCCGACGCGCTGGGTGAGGGTGCCGACGATGCCTTCGGGGAAGGCGACCACGAGCAGCAGGATGATCGCGCCGAGCACTGCGTGCCAGTAGTCGCCTTCGCGCGCGACCGTGTCGTACAGCCAGGTGAACGAGGCTGCGCCGGCGAGCGGACCGATCAGCGTCTGCAGGCCGCCGAGCAGGACCATGGCGAGCGCATCGATCGACTTGCCGACCCCGATCGCCTCCGGCGAGATGCCGCCTTTCGAGAACACGAACAGCGTGCCGGCTGCGCCGCAGCACGCGCCGGCGATCGCGAACGCGAGCCAGCGCACGCGCAGCACGTCGATGCCGATCGCGTCGGCGCGCAGCGCGGAATCGCGGGTGGCGCGCAGGGCGAGGCCGAACGGCGAGAACAGGATGCGGCGCAGGGCGAGGATGCCGAGCGCGGCGACCGCGAGCGCGAGATAGTAGTAGGCCGTCGGCGACGCGAGCCAGGCCGCGGGCCATACGCCGATCAGGCCGTTGCTGCCGCCGAAGGCGTCCCACTGCGAGGCGATGGCCCAGACGAGCTGCGCGAGCGCGAGCGTGAGCATCGCGAGATACGCGCCCGACAGGCGCACCACGAAGTAGCCGAGCAGCAGCGCGGCGAGGCCGGCGACGAGCGGTGCGGCGACGAACGCGGCTTCCATCGGCAGTTGCAGCCGGGTCATGAGCAGCGCGGCGGCGTAGCCGCCGATGCCGAAATAGGCGGCATGGCCGAACGACTGGATGTTGCCGGGGCCGAGGATGAAATGCAGGCTCGCGGCGAACAGCGCGGCGATGGCGATGTCGACGAGCAGGATCGACAGGTAGGGGTACGCGTGCGCGAGCAGCGGCGCGGCGGCGAGGGCCGCGAGCAGGAGCGCGGCCGCCAAGCGTGCGGGGCCGCGCCACGGGCGCAGCGGCACCGCCGAGACGGCGACGCGCTGGTCGGGCACGCGGCGCTTGCCGAGCATGCCGGTGGGGCGCGCGATCAGGATCGCCGTCATCAGTGTGAATTCGATCACGAGCGTGAGCTTCGCGAGCGGGATGTCGAAGCCGAAGACGGAGATCGTGCCGATGCCGATGCAGAGGACCTTGAGGATCGCGATCACGAGCGCGGCGAGATAGGTGCCGGCGACCGAGCCGATGCCACCCATCACGACCACCACGAAGGCGTCGCCGATGGTTTCGAGATCGAGGCCGAGCGTGGCGGGCGCGCGCGGGGCCTGCAGCGCGCCGGCGAGGCCCGCGAGGAAGCAGCCGAACGCGAAGATGCCGGTGAACAGCCAGGCCTGGTTGATGCCGAGCGCGCCGGCCATCTCGCGGTCTTCGGTGGCGGCGCGCACCAGCACGCCGGCGCGGGTGCGGTTGAGCCACCACCAGAGCGCGGCGAGCAGCACGGGGGCGATCAGGATCAGCACGACGTCGTATTGCGGGACGCGGCCGCCGAGCAGCGGGAACGAGCCGGCGAGGCCGGGCGCGCGCGGGCCGAACAGGTCTTCCGCGCCCCAGATGCAGAGCGCGGCGTCCTTGACGATCAGCACGAGCGCGAAGGTGGCGAGGAACTGGAACAGCTCGGGGGAGCGGTAGATGCGGCGCAGGATGCTGATCTCGAACAGCGCGGCGAGCAGGGCGGTGGCGAGGCCGGCGAGCAGGACGGCGGCCCAGAAGCCGAGCGGGGTCGCGCCGATGCGGCTGACGAGCGTGTACGCGACGTAGATGCCGAGCATGTAGAACGAGCCGTGCGCGAAGTTCACGATGCGGCTCACGCCGAATACGAGCGAGAGGCCGACGGCCATCAGGAAGAGCGTGGACGCGTCGGCCAGTCCGTTGATCAGTTGCAGCACCAGGCTGGTGGCGGTCATGGCGTCGCTCCGCTATCGCGATTCGTTGGCGGGTGGGGGTGGGGGGATTGTTTTGGGTTTTGGAATTGTTTTGGTGAGTGTTTTGGGTATTTTGATTGAGTGGTTTTTTCTAATAATTGGATTGGGTGTTGCGTATTTTTATCGCGTAACGAAGCAGTCCGGGCAGGCCGGATGGGTGACGCGTTATACGGCTTGGCCCGGCCGATATGGACAGCCAGGCCATTCGCAGCTTGCGAAGACATGAATCAACCTCACCACGGAAATAATGTGCGCGCGTGGCATTACCTTGGATTTTGAGAGGATTGTCAAGGGATATGAGTAAGTGGAGGGGGCAGTTTAGGGAAATAAAAATATGGAGGGGGTGGAGGTGGGGGCGGATTGGCTGAAATGAGCACGAGAGACATGCGTGGCGGGCGTTTCGGCGGCTGGCTGCGATCGCAGCGTGGAAGAGAAGTAGGTTATTGCGGGGGCGTGGATTGGGAGTTGGCGGGCTTCGTTGGTGAGGCGGTAATTGGATGGTCTTTCCATAATAATATGGTATGCACCGGAAAAGGGCGATTTTGATGTATGTAACGGTATTGAAGAAAATTCGGATGAACGAGGGAACGCGGTGTCATGCAGACTGGTAATGAATGGCCCACGGCGCGTTGCGGATCCGAGATCGTTGGATGAAATTTCTCGGATTTTTTATTTCAAACGGATGAAGCCGGGGTGCGCGCTTTTTTGACGAGAAGGGATGGCCGAGCGCGGGCAATGAAAGAGCGCGATAGGCTTTCAGACGGGCAGGTTTGGCCTGCTTGTGGCGTGATTAGTTAGAGCGCTCTGGGACCTGTCCGGGATTTTGTGGGCGGGGCATATCATGAGAGGTAAAAGTCATGGATATGCCGATGCCGAAAAAACGA
>NZ_JBXAPG010000003.1:109187-252146 GCF_058803765.1 Burkholderia sp. GW821-FHT14F03 | reverse complement strand
TCAGTTCCTTGACCGTGCCGCGCCGGCCGCAGCCGCCGCGCCCGCGCCCGCGCCGTCGGCTGCGCCGGCATCCGCACCGGCCGTCGCGCCGGCGGCGGGCGGCGAATACCGCGCGAGCCACGCGTCGCCGTCGGTGCGCAAGTTCGCGCGCGAGCTGGGCGTCGATGTCGCGCGCGTGCAGGGCACGGGGCCGAAGAGCCGCGTGACCAAGGACGACGTGACGGGCTTCGTGAAGGGCGTGATGACGGGCCAGCGCGCGGCGCCGGCGGGCGCGGCCGCGCCCGCCGGCGGCGGCGAGCTGAACCTGCTGCCGTGGCCGAAGGTCGACTTCACGAAGTTCGGCCCGGTCGATCCGAAGCCGCTGTCGCGCATCAAGAAGATCTCGGGCGCGAACCTGCATCGCAACTGGGTGATGATCCCCCACGTCACCAACAACGACGAGGCGGACATCACCGAGCTGGAAGCGTTGCGCGTGCAGCTGAACAAGGAAAACGAGAAGGCCGGCGTGAAGTTCACGATGCTGGCGTTCGTGATCAAGGCCGTGGTGTCGGCGCTGAAGAAGTTCCCGACCTTCAACGCGAGCCTCGACGGCGACAACCTCGTGTTCAAGCAGTACTACCACGTCGGCTTCGCGGCCGACACGCCGAACGGCCTCATGGTGCCGGTGATCCGCGACGCGGACAAGAAGGGTCTCGTCGACATCGCGAAGGAAATGACGGAGCTGTCGAAGGCGGCGCGCGAAGGCAAGCTGAAGCCGGACCAGATGCAGGGCGGCTGCTTCTCGATCTCGTCGCTGGGCGGGATCGGCGGCACGAACTTCACGCCGATCATCAACGCGCCGGAAGTGGCGATCCTCGGCCTGTCGCGCAGCGCGATGAAGCCGGTGTGGGACGGCAAGCAGTTCGTGCCGCGCCTCACGCTGCCGCTGTCGCTGTCGTATGACCACCGCGTGATCGACGGCGCGGAGGCGGCGCGCTTCAACGCATATCTGGCGGCGATCCTCGCCGATTTCCGCCGCGTGATCCTTTGATGAGCGCGGGGGCGCGCGCGGCGGTCATGCCGTCGCGGCGCGCCCGCCCGTGTGTCTGTCAGCGGTAGTCCATACAAGTAGGGGACAGTTCATGAGTCTCATCGAAGTCAAGGTGCCGGATATCGGCGATTTCAACGGCGTCGATGTCATCGAGGTCAACGTCCAGCCGGGCGATACGATCGAGAAGGAGCAGACGCTCGTCACGCTCGAATCCGACAAGGCGTCCATGGAAGTGCCGAGCGACGTCGCCGGCGTCGTGAAGGAAGTGAAGGTCAAGGCGGGCGACAAGGTGTCGCAAGGCACGGTGATCGCGCTCGTCGAGGCCGCGGCGTCCGCCGCCGCGCCGGCGCCCGCGAAGCCCGCGCCCGCCGCCGCACCGGCCCCCGCGCCCGCGCCCGCGCCGACCCAGGCGCCGCAGGCGGGCAGCTATGCCGGCCCGGTCGATGTCGAGTGCGAGATGCTCGTGCTGGGTTCGGGCCCGGGCGGATACTCGGCCGCGTTCCGCGCCGCCGATCTCGGCATGAAGACCGTGCTCGTCGAACGCTACGACGCGCTCGGCGGCGTGTGCCTGAACGTCGGGTGCATCCCGTCGAAGGCGCTGCTGCACACCGCGCTCGTCATCGACGAGGCGTCGGCGCTGGCGTCGCACGGCATCTCGTTCGGCAAGCCGGAAGTGGATCTCGACAAGCTGCGCGACTTCAAGAGCAGCGTCGTCAAGAAGCTGACGGTGGGCCTCACCGGCATGGCGAAGGCGCGCAAGGTCGAGGTGGTCACGGGCGTCGGTGCGTTCGTCGATGCGCATCACCTGGAAGTGCAGGGCGAGGGCGGCAAGAAGGTGGTGCGCTTCAAGCAGGCGATCATCGCGGCCGGCTCGCAGGCGGTGAAGCTGCCGTTCATGCCGGAGGATCCGCGCGTGATCGATTCGACGGGCGCGCTGGAGCTGCGCCAGCTGCCGAAGCGCATGCTCGTGATTGGCGGCGGCATCATCGGCCTCGAAATGGCGACGGTGTACTCGACGCTGGGCGCCGAGATCGACGTCGTCGAGATGATGGACGGCCTGATGATGGGCGCGGACCGCGATCTCGTGAAGGTCTGGGAGAAGTACAACGCGAAGCGCTTCAGCAACGTGATGCTGAAGACGCGCACGACCGGCGCGGAAGCGAAGGACGACGGCATCTACGTGAGCTTCGAGGGCGAGAAAGCCCCGGCGGACGCGCAGCGCTACGACCTGGTGCTGGTCGCCGTGGGCCGCAGCCCGAACGGCAAGAAGATCGGCGCCGACAAGGCGGGCGTGGCGGTGACGGAGCGCGGCTTCATCGAGGTCGACAAGCAGATGCGCACCAATGTGCCGCACATCTTCGCGATCGGCGACATCGTCGGCCAGCCGATGCTCGCGCACAAGGCGGTGCACGAGGGCCACGTGGCGGCCGAGGCCGCGCACGGCGAGAAGGCTTACTTCGACGCGCTGCAGATTCCGTCGGTGGCGTACACGGATCCGGAAGTCGCATGGGCCGGCAAGACCGAGGACCAGTGCAAGGCCGAAGGCATCAAGTACGGCAAGGCGGTGTTCCCGTGGGTGGCGTCGGGCCGGGCGATCGCGAACGATCGCGACGAGGGTTTCACGAAGCTGCTGTTCGACGAGGCGACGCATCGCGTGATCGGCGGCGGCATCGTCGGGCTGAACGCGGGCGACCTGATCAGCGAAGTCTGTCTGGCGGTCGAGATGGGCGCGGACGCGGAGGATATCGGCAAGACGATCCATCCACACCCGACGCTCGGCGAATCGATCGGCATGGCGGCCGAGCTGTACGAAGGGGTCTGTACGGACCTGCCGCCGCCGCGCAAGAAGGCATAACGCGCGGTTCGCGGAAGGGCGTCGCCGGAGGGCGCGGCCCATCGTGGTTCACCAAAACGCCCGGCGCATTGCGCCGGGCGTTTTGCATGGGGGCGGGAGTACGTGTGGGGCCGGGTGCAGTGAATCGGAGAGGCGGCGCGGCGGAGAGCCCTGGCCGTTCGGCTCCGTCGTGATTCGGCCCGCAGTGCCCCTCGCGGCGAGCGCCCATGAAAAAGCCCGCGCGAACGCAGGCTTTCCGATATCGCGTGCCGCCCGCAGGGCGGCGTCCGCTCAGGCCGACTTGGTCGTCGTCGGCGCGGCGGCGGTGGTGCTGCGGCGCGATGCGGCAGCGGCGCTGTTGGCGGCCTTGGTCGCAACGGCTGCGGCGGCGTTGAAGTTCGTTTCGGCGATTTCCACGGCCTGCTTCGCGGCCTTCTGGACCGTTTCGTAGGTCGTCGTCGCGGCGTTGAGCGCCGACTTCAGCGCGGCAACGGCGGTTTCGGAACCGGCCGGCGCGTTCTTCGCGACGTTGTCGACGAGCGCCTGCACCTTGCGGTTCTGCTCTTCGTACTGGGCTTCCGCGACCTTCGCGAACTCGGCTTGCGTGGCCGAAGCGATTTCATACAGATGGCGGCTGTACGACAGGACCTTCTCGGCGATCGGCTGGGTCAGGCTGGCCTGCAGCGCGAGCAGTTCCTGCGCGTCCTTCACGGACAGCGCGCGCTGCACGTTTTCCTGGCTTTCCGCGAGCGTCGACTTCACGACTTGCAGATTCAGTTCGACGAGCTTCTCAACGCCTTCAAAGGCCTTGGTCGTCAGGCCGAACAGGCTTTCGAAGTGGGCTTTCTGGGCGGCGGCGAATTGCTCGGGGGTCAGCAAAGACATGGTTCACGCTCCTGAAAATCGATCGATGATCGCTTGGGGAAAGGCACAAGTTTGGGGAACGACGCTCGTGCGGTGCTTTGTGCATCGCAACAATGAGAGTTATTTTAGGCCGCCAAAAACGAATGTCAAGGATATTTTGTGCGTCGCACAATATCGGTAAATTATCGACAAAACAATGAGTTATCCCGCAACATTGGGATCGGTTTCAAGCGCTGTGCCGCGCTGCGCGCCGAGGTGGGGCAGGCGGCGGGGCGCACCATGACGGCGCGCAGGTAAACCAGTTGAGGGGGTGGAACGTTTACCCCGAATGCTGGTCGAAACGCGCGCCGTTGGTCGGGCCGCCGGACGCACGATGCGCCGGCGCCCTTGCCGGCGGGCCGTTCGGGCCGCCTGGCAGCAGTAGGCAGTATGCGTGATTTCCCCGCTTCATCCTGTTCCCGGATTGCCGATAAACCGCTCAGTGAGTGCCGGCGGGCCGGCATCCTTGCATCTCATCGTATTTTTCGATGAAAACGGGAGGGCCGATTGTCTTGAGATGATCGTGTCTTACATTCCGGTTTAACGAAAGACGGTAAGTGCCTAATATTGCTTATTTTTTCCGGTTTAACTACACTTGCGGAAACCTCCCGCCCGCTTTGTTCAGACCCCAATGAAAGCCCAATTGTTTTCACCGTTCAAAATGATGCAGGGCATGGCCCTCGGCACCGCGGTCTCCGTGGCCGTGTCGGTGCTGATGGCCACTGCCGCGATCGCGCCTGCCGAGGCGCTCGCCGCGCCCGCGAAGGCATCCCAGCCCGCGAAGGGCAAGAAGAAGGCCACTGCGTCCGCCAAGAAGGGCGTGCGTCCTGCCGTCGCGAAGGAAGCGCCGCGCGCGAAGGCGACGCGCAAGCGCGTGACCTTCGTGTCGAACGGGGGGCACCGCGGGGTGCGCAAGGTGGCGTTCCAGCCGCGCCCGCCGTCGGTCGGCCAGGCGTTCGGCCTGCACGAGACGCCTGACGCGCTCGCGCTGCGTTCGAGCGTCGCCTACGTGATCGACCAGAATTCGTCCGAGCCGCTGTTCGACAAGAACTCGCGCGCCGTGGTGCCGATCGCGTCGATCTCGAAGCTGATGACCGCGATGGTCGTGCTCGATTCGAAAATGTCGCTGACCGACCAGATCGACGTGACGGACGAGGATCGCGACTACGAGAAGGGCACGGGGTCGCGCCTGTCGGTCGGGTCGACGCTGTCGCGCGAAGACATGCTGCACATCGCGCTGATGGCGTCGGAGAACCGTGCGGCCGCCGCGCTGTCGCGTTACTACACGGGCGGCCGGCCGGCGTTCATCGCGGCGATGAACGCGAAGGCGAAGTCGCTCGGCATGAACGACACGCATTTCGAGAACTCGACCGGGCTGTCGAGCCAGAACGTGTCGAGCGCGCGCGACCTGGTGAAGATGGTGAACGCGGCGTACCAGTACCCGCTGATCCGCAAGTTCTCGACCGACCGCAGCTACGACGTGTTCACGGGCAAGCGTTCACTCGCCTACAACAACACGAACGCGCTGGTGCGCAATCCGTCGTGGGACATCGGTCTGCAGAAGACGGGCTTCATCAACGAAGCGGGCGAGTGTCTGGTGATGCAGACCACGATCCACGGTCGTCCGATCGTGATGGTGCTGCTCGATTCGTTCGGCAAGTACTCGCGCTTCGCGGACGCGTCGCGCGTGCGCAGCTGGCTCGACAACGGCGGCGGCGAACGGCTGACCGCGGCCAACACGGCGACGGGTGGAACCTGATCCCGGCGCGCCGGTTGCGCGACGCCATGAAAAAAGCCCCGCTTGAGCGGGGCTTTTTTCATGGCGTCCGGAATGCGGCGTCACGCGTGCCTCAGCGCGCTCGCATCGGCATCCTTGGGTGCGTGCTGGTAGCCGAGCGACTCGGAGATCGTCAGCGCGGTGTGGCTCAGCTGGCCGAGCCAGGCATCCTGCAGCCGGTCGGCCGGCGCGGACAGCGACAGTCCGGCGACCAGCTTGCCCGAGTCGTCGTAGATGCCGGCCGCGATGCAACGCACGCCCAGTTCCAGTTCCTCGTTGTCGCGCGCGCAGGCCTGCTGGCGCACCAGGGTCAGTTCGCGTTCGAGTTTCGTGAGATCGGTGATGCTGTTCTGCGTGTGGCCGGCGAGCCCGGTGCGGGTCGCGTAGGCGCGCACCCGCGACGTCTCGTCGGCGGCCAGGAACAGCTTGCCGACCGACGTCAGGTGCAGCGGCGCGCGGCCGCCGATCGCGCGCACCACCTGCATGCCCGAGCGTTCCGAATACGCGCGTTCGATATAGACGATCTCGTCGCCCTGGCGCACCGACAGATTGACCGTCTGGCCCGTGAGGCGGTGCAGCTCGCGCATCGGCGTCAGCGCGGCATCGCGCACCGACAGGCGCGCCTTCACGAGGTTGCCGAGTTCGAGCAGGCGCATGCCGAGCCGGTAGGTGCCCGGATCGGAGCGGTCGACGAGACGGCAGGTGACCATGTCGTTCAGGATCCGGTGCGCGGTCGACGGATGCAGCTCGGTGCTCTGGGCAAGCTCCTTCAGGCTGACCGGATCGGTGTGGCCGGCGAGCGCGTCGAGAAGCCGCATCATGCGCTCGATCACTTGGATCGACGTTTTGGAATCCGGATTCGGGTTGCTCATCGTGGCGGGTCGGTGATGCATCGGATGCTGGGACGAACGATTGTATCTCGTATAGTGAAAAAAGCGAACGGCGTTCGAGGAAGTCCTCGCGTGCGGCGGCTGTTCGCGATGCGTTGGTTTCGCGCGGCAAAGCGCGGATAATGAGCGTCGTTTTCTCGAAGGAGTGGCTATGCGAGTCGGTTTGTTCGTGACGTGCCTGATCGACCTGATGCGGCCCGAGATCGGGTTCTCTGCGTTGAAGCTGATCCAGCAGGCGGGCTTCGAGGTGGTCGTCCCGGCCGCGCAGACCTGCTGCGGCCAGCCGGGCTACAACAGCGGCGAGCGTGCGCTCGCGCGCGACCTCGCGGAGAAGACGCTGCGCGAGTTCGAGCCGTTCGATTACGTGGTGGTGCCGTCGGGTTCGTGCGGCGGGATGCTGCGCGTGCATTACGGCGACCTGTTCCGCGACGATCCCGAGCTGATGGCGCGCTACGGCCGCCTGCGCTCGCGGGTGTACGAGCTCACCGATTTCCTCGTGAACGTCGCGAAGGTGACGCTGGAGCCGGGCGAGTTCGCGGGGCCCGTGACCTACCATGATTCCTGCTCGGGATTGCGCGAGCTGGGTGTGAAGGCGCAGCCGCGCGCGTTGCTCGCGCAGCGCGGCGTCGAGGTCCGGGAGATGAAGGATTGCGAGCACTGCTGCGGCTTCGGCGGCACCTTTGCGCTGAAGTACGGCGACATCTCGACCGCGATCGTCGACGAGAAGTGCGCGAACGTCCGCGCGAGCGGCGCGCCGACCGTGGTGCTCGGCGATCTCGGCTGCATGCTCAATATCGAGGGGCGGCTGCGCCGCACGGGCGACCACGCCACGCGCGTGCTGCACATCGCGCAGGTGCTGGCGGGCGACGCCTGAGCGCCGCGCCCCTTCCGTTTCCGAATCCACAGCGAGCCGCCATGCAAGTCCAATCGATGCATTTCAAGGCGCGCGCGGGCCAGAAGCTCGCGGACCAGCGCCTGCAGCAGAACCTCAAGAAACTGTCGAGCAAGTTCGTGTCGGCGCGCGCCGAATCGCTCACGCAGATCGATTTCGCGGCGACGCGGGCCGCGCTGAAGGCGCGCCGCGACCGCGCGCTCGACGATCTCGACCAGTGGCTCGAGGCGTTCGAGCGCGAGGCCGCGGGGCGCGGCGCCACCGTGCTGTACGCCGAGAGCATGGACGACGCGGCGCAGCTCGTCGCCGACATCGCGCGGCGCCACGACGTGAAGAAGGTCATCAAGACGAAGTCGATGGTGACCGAGGAGATGCGCCTGAACGCGGTGATGGCGGGCATCGGCGTGCAGTCGATCGAGACCGACCTCGGCGAGTACATCCTGCAGATCAACGACAACGAGGCGCCGAGCCACATCATCGCGCCCGCCGTGCACAAGGACCAGGACGAGATCGCGGACCTGTTCGCGAAGACGCACGGTCGGCCGCGCCTGACGGACATCCCCGCGATGACGCACGAGGCGCGCGAGATGCTGCGGCCGCAATTCCTGTCGGCGGACATGGGGGTGACGGGCGGCAACTTCCTGATCGCCGAGACCGGCTCGGTCGTGCTCGTGACCAACGAGGGCAACGAAGGGATGTGCACGGTGATGCCGCGCGTGCACGTCGCGGTGACGGGCATCGAGAAGGTGTTGCCGACGCTCGAGGATCTCGCGATCGCGATGCGGCTCCTGCCGCGCTCGGCGACCGGGCAGAAGACCTCCAACTATCTCTCGCTGCTCACCGGCCCGCGCGGCGAGGGCGATGTGGACGGTCCCGAGCACATGTACGTGGTGCTGGTCGACGGCGGCCGCAGCGGGCTCCTCGGTGGCGAGTTCCAGGAGATGCTGCGCTGCATCCGCTGCGGCGCATGCATGAACCATTGCCCGGTGTACCAGAAGGTCGGCGGGCATGCGTACGGCTGGGTCTATCCGGGGCCGATGGGCTCGGTGCTCACGCCGAGCTACGTCGGGCTCGAATCGACGCTCGACCTGCCGCAGGCCGCCACCTTGTGCGGCGAGTGCGACAGCGTGTGTCCGGTCGGCATTCCGCTGTCCTCGCTGCTGCGCAAGCTGCGCGAGAAGCAGGTGGAGCGCGGGCTGCGCCCCTGGCGCGAACGCACGGCGCTCGCGGCCTGGGGCTTCCTCGCGCGCCGGCCGACGCTCTATGCGCTCACGACCAAGCTCGCGGTGCGCATCCTCGAGCGGGCGGGCGGCGGCGCGTCCGAGCGGCGCGGGATCCGGCGGCTGCCGTTCGGGGCCGGCTGGAGCGCCACGCGCGACCTGCCGACGCCCACCGGCCGGACGTTCCGCGAGCTGTACGCGGCGTCGCGCAGTCATCTCGGCTGACCCCGGGGCGCGTGGGGATCGACACTGTTCATCCCCACGCAACACTGCGTTCGCTATTCGGATATTTATCTCGATAGACGTGATCTATAGAATCTCGACATGCAAGCATCGGACACAGGTCCGGCGCTGCAGTCTGGAGAGGTCACATCATGAGAAAGACAATAGCGATGTACTGGCCGTTGGCGATCGTCGTGCCGTTGGCGGCCGCGGCTTACCTGCACGCGGCGGGCAATGCGCATCCGCGCGAACCGCTCGCGATCCATCAGGCTTCGGCCGAACTCGCGCGCGCCGTGTCGTTCGGGTTGGTCGGCGACGCGGATGCGCCGGCGCGTCCGGCGATGGCGAGCGACGCGCCGATCGCCGCCGCGAAGACGCTGTGAGCGGACGGGCGTCCTCGGCGGGCCGGCGCGCGTCTTTGTATAATGGCGTGTTGTCCACTCGGGCGGTTCGCCGCCGCAGCCCGGTTGCGTGATGAAATCCGTTGCGATCTGCTTCGTGTGTCTCGGCAATATCTGCCGTTCGCCCAGCGCCGAAGGCGTGATGCGCGAGCTGGTCAGGGCGGCCGGGCTCGCCGGGTCGATCACGATCGATTCGGCCGGCACCGGCGACTGGCATCTCGGCGAGCCGCCCGATACGCGTGCGCAGCAGGCCGCGCGCTCGCGCGGCTATGACCTGTCGGCGCTGCGCGCCCGGCAGATCGAGCCGGGCGATTTCGAGCGCTTCGATCTCGTGCTCGCGATGGACGCGGCCAACCTCGCGGAACTGCGCAAGCGCTGCCCGGCGCGCCATCACGACAAGGTCAGGTTGCTGGCCGAGTTCGGCAGCGATGCCGCGGTGCGCGAGATCGCGGACCCGTATTTCGGCGGCGCGCAAGGATTCGAGCAGGTCCTCGACCAATGCGAGGACGCCTGCCGCGGCCTCCTCATGCACCTGACCGACGCACCGCGCACCGGTAACTAAGCGCTTCGCGAATCCCCTTTTCGAGACAGGGATACTTGACTAAAAGCGTCAGTTATTTATACTTGACCAAAATCGTCAAGATTGCTGCCCCCAAACATCATGAGACTCACCACGAAAGGTCGTTTCGCTGTCACGGCGATGATTGACTTGGCACTGCGCCACGAGCAGGGCCCGGTGACGCTAGCCGGCATCAGCCAGCGCCAGCGGATCTCGCTGTCGTACCTCGAGCAGCTGTTCGGCAAGCTGCGCCGCCATGAAATCGTCGAGTCGGTCCGTGGGCCGGGCGGCGGTTACAACCTTGCGCGCCGCGCGCAGGACGTGACGGTCGCGGACATCATCATCGCGGTCGACGAGCCGCTCGATGCGACGCAATGCGGCGGCAAGGGCGCGTGCGAAGGCACGAAGCAGCCCGACGGCCACTGCATGACGCACGAGCTGTGGTCGACGCTCAACCAGAAGATGGTCGAATACCTCGATTCGGTGTCGCTGCAGGATCTCGTCGATCAGCAGCGCGCGCGCGAAGGCGCGCCGGCGGTGCTGCGCGACCGCCGCGCCCCGGAGCAGGCCGTATCGGCCGTCGAGCCGGTCCGGCCGATGCCGCTCGGGCCGAACTCGGTCTTCAACATCGCGAGCTCATGATGCGCTGCCGAGTGGCGGCCAGCACAACAAATCGTCCCTGCACTGAACAGAATACCCGGAGCGACAGATGAACAACGAGATTCCCCACCTGCCCATCTACATGGACTACAGCGCAACGACGCCCGTCGATCCGCGCGTGGTCGACAAGATGGTGCCGTACCTGCGCGAGCAGTTCGGCAACCCGGCGTCGCGCAGCCATGCCTATGGCTGGGATGCCGAGCGCGGGGTCGAAGAGGCGCGCGAACAGGTGGCGGCGCTCGTGAACGCCGATCCGCGTGAAATCATCTGGACGTCCGGCGCGACCGAATCCGACAACCTCGCGATCAAGGGCGCGGCGCATTTCTACCAGGGCAAGGGCAAGCACCTCATCACGGTGAAGACCGAGCACAAGGCCGTGCTCGACACCTGCCGCGAGCTGGAGCGCGAAGGCTTCGAAGTGACCTACCTCGACGTCAAGGACGACGGCCTCGTCGACCTCGACGCACTGAAGGCCGCGCTGCGCCCGGACACGATCCTCGTGTCGGTGATGCACGTGAACAACGAGATCGGCGTGATCCAGGATATCGCGACGATCGGCGAACTGTGCCGTGAGAAGGGCATCATTTTCCACGTCGACGCCGCGCAGTCGACGGGCAAGGTCGAGATCGACCTCGCCAAGCTGAAGGTCGACCTGATGTCGTTCTCGGCGCACAAGACCTACGGTCCGAAGGGCATCGGCGCGCTGTACGTGCGCCGCAAGCCGCGCGTGCGGATCGAGGCGCAGATGCACGGCGGCGGCCACGAGCGCGGCATGCGCTCGGGCACGCTGGCGACCCACCAGATCGTCGGCATGGGCGAGGCGTTCCGGATCGCGCGCGAGGAAATGGCGACCGAGAACGAACGCGTCCGCATGCTGCGCGACAAGCTGCTGCGCGGCCTGTCCGAGATCGACGAAACCTATGTGAACGGCGACATGGAGCAGCGCGTCCCGCACAACCTGAACATCAGCTTCAACTTCGTCGAAGGCGAGTCGCTGATCATGGCGATCAAGGATGTCGCGGTGTCGTCGGGCTCCGCCTGCACGTCCGCGTCGCTCGAGCCGTCCTACGTGCTGCGCGCGCTGGGCCGCAACGACGAACTGGCGCACAGCTCGATCCGCTTCACGGTCGGCCGCTTCACGACGGAGCAGGACGTCGACTACGTGATCAATCTGCTGAAGAGCAAGATCGCGAAGCTGCGCGACCTGTCGCCGCTCTGGGAAATGCACCAGGAAGGCATCGATCTGTCGACCATCGAATGGGCGGCCCACTGAATCATGTCGCGGCGCCCGCGCGCCGCGATGACGAAACGAAGCAAGGAGTCTGAGTCATGTCATACAGCAACAAGGTTCTGGATCACTACGAAAACCCGCGCAACGTCGGCTCGTTCGAGAAGGACGACGACGCGGTCGGCACCGGCATGGTCGGCGCGCCCGCCTGCGGCGACGTGATGAAGCTGCAGATCCGCGTCGGCGCGGACGGCGTCATCGAAGACGCGAAGTTCAAGACCTACGGCTGCGGTTCGGCGATCGCCTCCAGCTCGCTCGTCACCGAGTGGGTGAAGGGCAAGACGCTCGACCAGGCGCTCGCGATCAAGAACACGCAGATCGCCGAGGAACTCGCGCTGCCGCCGGTGAAGATCCACTGCTCGATCCTCGCGGAAGACGCGATCAAGGCGGCCGTGGCCGACTACAAGAAGCGCCACGACGGCGCTGCGGCCTGAGCGGCCCCGGAACGGATCACGCAGCGGCTTCAGGAATGCAATACGCGATCCGCTCGCCACGCTTGGCGAGCTCCGCGCGCAAGGACATCATGGCAATCACACTGACCGAAAAAGCAGCGCAGCATGTGCGGAAGTACCTGACGCGGCGCGGCAAGGGGCTGGGCCTGCGGCTCGGCGTGCGCACCACCGGCTGCTCGGGCCTGGCCTACAAGCTCGAGTATGTCGATGAGGTCGCCGGCGAGGACCAGATGTTCGAGAGCCACGGCGTGAAGGTGTACGTCGACCCGAAGAGTCTCGCGTATATCGACGGCACCGAGCTCGACTTCGCGCGCGAAGGGTTGAACGAAGGCTTCAGGTTCAACAACCCGAACGTGAAGGACGAGTGCGGCTGCGGCGAATCGTTCCGCGTGTGACGAGACTTCGCGCGACGCGCTCGAGAGGCGGCATGAGCCGCCTTTTTAACGTGCGGCGCCTGGCGCCGCCGGCCCTTTACCTGATGGACGCGATGCGATGGTCTCGCTGAAGGACAGCCACTTCGATCTCTTTGACCTGCCGGCGCGATTCGCGCTCGATCCGCAGGCGCTCGACGCCGCGTACCGCGCGGTGCAGACCCAGGTCCATCCCGACCGCTTCGCCGCCGCGGGCGACGCGCAAAAGCGCATTGCGATGCAGTGGGCGACGCGCGCGAACGAGGCCTACCAGACCCTGCGCGATCCGCTCAAGCGTGCGAGCTATCTGCTCGGGCTGCGCGGCATCGATATCGGCGCGGAGAACAATACCGCGATGGAGCCGGCGTTCCTGATGCAGCAGATGGCGTGGCGCGAGGGGATCGAGGACGCCGCCGCGGCGCGCAACGTCGATGCGCTCGACGCGCTGCTCGCGACGCTGCGCGACGAGAAGCGCCAGCGGCTCGACAAGCTCGGCGCGCTGCTCGACAGCGGCGCGGACCAGGGCGCCGCCGAGGCGGTGCGTCAGCTGATGTTCATCGAGCGCGTCGCGGCGGAAATCGACGCGCAGATCGAGCGTCTCGAACATTAACGGCGTGCCCTCGCGGCACGCGTTGCAAGCGGGGCGAAGCGCCCCTCACCGAAGAAACAAATGGCCTTACTGCAAATCTCCGAACCCGGCATGGCGCCCGCGCCGCATCAACGGCGGCTCGCCGTCGGCATCGATCTCGGCACGACGAACTCGCTCGTTGCCGCGGTCCGCAACAGCGTGCCCGAAGTGTTGCCCGACGATGACGGCCGCGTGCTGCTGCCGTCGGTGGTCCGCTACCTCGAGAAGGGCGGGCGCCGGATCGGCCACACCGCGAAGGCCGAGGCGGCGAGCGATCCGCGCAACACGATCGTGTCGGTCAAGCGTTTCATGGGGCGCGGCCGGCACGAGGTCGAAGGCGCGGCGAACGCGCCCTACGATTTCGTCGATGCGCCCGGCATGGTGCAGATCCGCACGGTCGACGGCGTGAAGAGCCCGGTCGAGGTGTCGGCCGAGATTCTCGCGACCCTGCGGCAGCGCGCCGAGGATTCGCTTGGCGACGAGCTGGTCGGCGCGGTGATCACGGTGCCGGCCTACTTCGATGAAGCGCAGCGTCAGGCGACCAAGGACGCCGCGCGGCTTGCCGGGCTCAACGTCCTGCGCCTCCTGAACGAGCCGACCGCGGCCGCGATCGCGTACGGCCTCGACAATGGTTCGGAAGGCCTGTACGCGGTCTATGACCTCGGCGGCGGCACCTTCGACCTGTCGATCCTGAAGCTGACCAAGGGCGTGTTCGAGGTGCTGGCGGCGGGTGGCGATTCCGCGCTCGGCGGCGACGACTTCGATCACGTGCTGTTCGACCATGTGCTCGCGCAGGCGGGCCTCGCGGCGCGTTCGCTCGCGCCCGGCGACGTGCGCCTGCTGCTCGACCGGGTGCGCGTGCTCAAGGAAGCGCTGTCGGACGCGGCCGAGGCGACGCTCGACGTGACGCTGTCGAACGGCGCGCGCCTCGTGCAGACGCTCGGCGCCGACGCCTTCGCGGCGCTGGTCGAGCCGCTCGTGCAGCGCACGCTGGCGCCGACCCGCAAGGCGCTGCGCGACGCGCAGGTGAGCGCGGCCGACATCAAGGGCGTGGTGCTGGTCGGCGGCGCGACGCGCATGCCGGTGATTCGCGCGGCGGTGGCCGCGCATTTCGGCCAGCCGCCGCTCGTCAATCTCGATCCCGATCAGGTCGTCGCGCTCGGCGCGGCGATCCAGGCCGATCTGCTGGCGGGCAACCGCGGCAATGGCGACGACTGGCTGCTGCTCGACGTGATCCCGCTGTCGCTGGGCGTCGAGACGATGGGCGGGCTGGTCGAGAAGATCATTCCGCGCAATTCGACGATTCCGGTCGCGCGCGCGCAGGAATTCACGACCTTCAAGGACGGCCAGACCGCGATGGCGATCCACGTGGTGCAGGGCGAACGCGAACTGGTGGCGGACTGCCGCTCGCTCGCGCGCTTCGAACTGCGCGGCATCCCGCCGATGACGGCGGGCGCGGCGCGGATCCGCGTGACCTATCAGGTCGACGCGGACGGGCTGCTGTCGGTGTTCGCGCGCGAGCAGCACTCGGGCGTCGAGGCATCGGTCGTCGTCAAGCCGTCCTACGGCCTCGCCGACGACGATATCGCGAAGATGCTCGAGGACAGCTTCCAGTCCGCCGAGATCGACATGCGCGCGCGCGCGCTGCGCGAGGCGCAGGTCGATGCCGAGCGTCTGCTGGAAGCGACCGAGGCGGCGCTGGCCGCCGACGGCGAACTGCTCGATGCGGCGGAACGCGTGACGGTCGACGCGCTGGCCGCCGCGCTGCGCGCGCTCGCGCCCGGCGACGACGCGGCGGCGATCGAGGCCGCGACCCAGGCGCTGGCCGACGGCACCGACGAATTCGCGGCGCGCCGGATGAACAAGGGCATCAAGCGCGCGCTCGCGGGCCGCAAGCTCGACGAGATCTGACACCATGCGCTCCGCGCGGCCGCCGGCCGGCGGAGCACCTTAGACGGCGCGGCGAGCGGGCCGCGCACCTGCTGAACAACGGAACGAACATGCCTCAAATCGTAGTGTTGCCCCACGTCGAACTGTGTCCGGATGGCGCGGTCATCGACGCGACGCCCGGCAAGAGCATCTGCGACAACCTGCTCGACAACGGCATCGAGATCGAGCACGCCTGCGAGAAGTCGTGCGCGTGCACGACCTGCCACGTGATCGTGCGCGAAGGCTTCAACGACCTGGACCCGTCGGACGAGGACGAGGACGATCTGCTCGACCGCGCCTGGGGCCTCGAGCCGACGTCGCGGCTGTCGTGCCAGGCGATCATCAAGGAAGATTCGGAGCTGGTCGTCGAGATCCCGAAGTACTCGATCAACCACGCGAAAGAGAATCACTGACGCATGCGTTCGAAGGAGGGCGGTACGATGAAATGGACGGATTCGCGCGAGATCGCGATTGCGCTCGCGGACAAGTACCCGGACGTCGACCCCAAGACGATCCGCTTCACCGAGCTGCGCCAGTGGGTGCTCGCGCTCGACGGCTTCAATGACGACCCGAATCATTCGGGCGAGAAGATCCTGGAAGCGATCCAGCTGCACTGGATCGACGAGTCGGACTTCGACGACGAGGACTGAGCCTGCCGCGCGACGCGCGGCGGGCCCAAGCGAAAAGGCGCGCGACCCGAAGGGGTCGCGCGCCTTTTTTCATGCCGCGACGGGCGGGTGCTTACGCGCCGACCAGCGTGCCGTTCTCGATGCGCACGCGCTGACCTTCGCCGAACGGCGGGGCGCCGCGATACGTGAAGGTGCGGGTCGCGCCGCTTTCCATCTGTACGCGCACCTGGTAGTCCGTTTCGCTGCGCACTTGCTTCTCGACCGAATTGCCGGCGAGGCCGCCGCCCAGTGCGCCGAGGATCGTCATCGCGGTGCGGCCGTTGCCGTGCCCGAACTGGTTGCCGAGCAGGCCGCCCGCCGCCGCGCCGCCGATCGCGCCGATCCCGCTGCTCTGGCCCGCCGTGCGCATCGGCACGACGGCGACGACCGTGCCGCAGGTCTGGCAATACGACGGTTGCGGCTGGGCCGGCTGTTGCGCGTATTCCGGCGGCTGCGGGGCCGGGCGGTGCTGGACCACGCGCTTGGGCGCGGGCCTCGGCGCCGGCTGGGGCGCGACCTGCGCCTGCTGCTGTTGCTGTTGCAGGGCCGCCTGCTGCGCGGCCTGCTGTTGCGCGGCCTGCTGCTGGGCCTGGGCGGCGAGCGCGGCGCTGGCGGCGGCCGAGGTGTCGACCGCGGGCTGCGACGCGATCAGCGCGGCCTGCGTTTGCGGGTTCTGCGCGTCGGCGCCGCCCGCCTTCGGGAACAGGCCCGTGACGGCCGCCGTGGCGGCGAGGCTGGCGATGATGACGGCGCCCGCCGCGGTCGCGATGAGCGGATGGAGGCGCTGGCGTTGCTGTGTGGTGTTCTGGTTGTCCATTTTTCGACTCTCCTGGCGCACGCACGCGTGCGTTGTTTTGTGCCGGTAGTGTCGATCAAAGCCCCGTGGGCGGGCGTTTCAAGTTGTAACGATTCGCCGTGCGGCGGCGTGGCGGGGCGGTGGCGCGCATATGGCGCGAAGCCGATGGCACAAGGCGGACAAGCGGGGAGGGAGGCGCGCGCCAGGCGGCGCGCGCGAGGGCATTTACCGCCGGTTACAAAGCTTTCGGGCCGCCGCGCGGCGCGGCGGCCCGGCCGGATTCAGTCCTCGCGGCGCAGGTGCGGGAACAGCAGCACGTCGCGGATCGTCGGGCTGTCGGTCAGCAGCATCACGAGACGGTCGATGCCGATGCCGCAGCCGCCTGTCGGAGGCATGCCGTACTCGAGCGCGCGGATGTAGTCGGCGTCGAAGAACATCGCTTCCTCGTCGCCGGCATCCTTCTGCTCGACCTGCTTCTTGAAGCGCGCGGCCTGGTCTTCCGGATCGTTGAGCTCGGAGAACCCGTTGGCGATCTCGCGGCCCGTCATGAACAGCTCGAAGCGCTCGGTGATGCCGGGCGCCGTGTCCGAGGCGCGCGCGAGCGGCGACACTTCGACGGGATAGTCGATGATGTAGGTGGGTTCCCACAGCTGCGACTCGGCGGTTTCCTCGAACAGCGCGAGTTGCAGCGCGCCGAGCCCGGCGTTCAGGAACGCGGGTTGCGCGACGTCGACGCCGAGCCGCTTCAGCTCGGTGCGCACGAAGGCCGGGTCGGTCAGTTGCGCGTCGGTGTAGCCGGGCGCGTACTTCTGGATCGCCTGGCTGATCGTGAGCCGGTGGAACGGCTTGGCCAGGTCCAGCTCGCGGCCCTGGTACTGGATCGTCGCGGTGCCGAGCGCATCGATCGCCGCTTGGCGGATCAGGCGCTCGGTGAAGTCCATCAGCCAGCGATAATCGGTGTACGCGGCGTAGAACTCCATCATCGTGAATTCCGGATTGTGGCGCGGCGACACGCCCTCGTTACGGAAATTCCGGTTGATCTCGAACACGCGCTCGAAGCCGCCGACGACCAGCCGCTTCAGGTACAGCTCGGGCGCGATGCGCAGGAACATCTGCATGTCGAGCGCGTTGTGGTGCGTGACGAACGGCTTCGCGCTCGCGCCGCCCGGGATCGGGTGCAGCATCGGCGTCTCGACTTCCATGAAGTCGGCGCTGCTCATGAACTGGCGGATCGAGGCGATCGCCTTGGTGCGCGCGCGGAACGTGTTGCGCGTCTCGGGCGTGACGATCAGGTCGACGTAGCGCTGGCGGTAGCGGGTTTCCTGGTCGGCGAGGCCGTGGAACTTGTCCGGCAGCGGGCGCAGCGCCTTCGCCAGCAGGCGCAGCTCGGTGCACTTGACCGACAGCTCGCCCTTGTTGGTGCGGAACAGCACGCCGCGCGCGGCGACGATGTCGCCGAGGTCCCACTTCTTGAACGCCTCGTAGGTCTCCGCGCCGACGTCGGCGGCGGTCACGAAGAACTGGATCTGGCCCGAGCCGTCCTGGACCGTCGCGAAGCTGGCCTTGCCCATCACGCGCTTGAGCATCATGCGGCCTGCGAGCGCCACGCCGAGCGCCTGCGCCTCGAGCGCGTCCTTGTCGGTATCGGCGTAGGTCGTCTGCAGGTCGGCGGCGTGGTGGGTGGGCTGGAAGTCGTTCGGATAGGCGACGCCCTGTTCGCGCAGCGCGCGCAGCTTGTCGCGGCGCTCGGCGATGATCTGGTTCTCGTCCGCCGCCGGGGCGGCCTGCGGTTGGGTGGGTTCGGTCATGATGGTCGGAATTCGGAGTGGGGGCGTGTACGGGGCGAGGCGGGCGCGGCGGCCGCGGGCCGCCGCGCCGTGGGCGTTACACGCCCTGTTTCAGGCTGGCGCTGATGAAGTCGTCGAGGTCGCCGTCGAGCACGGCCCGCGTATTGCTCATTTCGACGTTCGTGCGCAGATCCTTCACGCGGCTCTGGTCGAGCACGTACGAGCGGATCTGGTGGCCCCAGCCCACATCGGTCTTGCTCGACTCGAGCTTGTCCTGCTCGGCCTGGCGCTTGCGCAGCTCGACCTCGTACAGGCGCGACTTCAGCATCGCCATCGCTTCGGCGCGGTTGCGGTGCTGCGAGCGGTCGTTCTGGCACTGCACGACGATGCCCGTCGGCATGTGCGTGATCCGCACCGCCGAGTCGGTCTTGTTGATGTGCTGGCCGCCCGCGCCCGAGGCGCGGTAGGTGTCGATCCGCAGATCGGCCGGGTTGATCTCGACCTCGATCGAGTCGTCGATCTCCGGATAGACGAACACCGACGAGAAAGACGTGTGGCGGCCGCCCGATGAATCGAACGGCGACTTGCGCACCAGCCGGTGGATGCCGGTCTCGGTGCGCAGGAAGCCGTACGCGTATTCGCCCGAGACCTTGACCGTCGCGTTCTTGATGCCGGCGACGTCGCCGTCGGATTCCTCGAGCACCTCGGCCTTGAAGCCCTTGCGCTCGCAGTAGCGCAGGTACTGGCGCAGCAGCATCGACGCCCAGTCGCAGGCCTCGGTGCCGCCCGCGCCCGCCTGGATGTCGATGAAGCAGTTGTTCGGGTCGGCCGGGTTCGAGAACATCCGGCGGAATTCGATGTCGCCGACGCGCGCCTCGAGCGCGGCCGCATCGCCTTCGCACGCGACGAGGGTGTCCTCGTCGCCTTCCTCGCGGGCCAGCTCGAACAGGTCCAGCGCGTCGCGCAGGTCGCCGTCGAGCGCCGTCAGCGTCGTCACGACGCCTTCGAGCAGCTTCTTCTCGCGACCGAGCGCCTGGGCGTTCTTCGAGTCGTTCCAGACGTTCGGGTCTTCGAGTTCCTTGTTGACTTCCGTCAGGCGGGCTGCTTTGACGTCGTAGTCAAAGATACCCCCGAAGCTCGCCCGCGCGCTGGCGCAGGTCGAGCAGGGAGCTTTCGATCGCGTTGAGACGTTCCGCTTCCATGATCTTGTTCGCTTTTCCGGCTTCTAAAAAGGGGAAATTATAGCCGATCGGGGGCGGCGGCCGGCACCGGGCGCGGCGCTCAGGCCGCGTGCTCGACGATCAGCTGTACGCGTGCGACGCCGTTCCAGGTGTCGCTCGCCAGCCGGTACGCGACGGTCGCGTGCGCGGGCAGCGATTCGGTGTGGTTGAACCAGATCGCGCTGAAGCGCTGGCGGCCGCGCAGCAGCTGCAGTTTCAGGTGCTTGTCCTTGACGAGCGCCTGAGACGCCACCTCGAATTCGCCCGAGAACAGCGGGGCCGGAAAGCCCTGGCCCCACACCGCCGCGTCGAGCAGCGCGACGAACTGCGGCGTGAAATACGCGTCCTCGAGGTCGCCGTCGGTCTCGATCACGCGGGCGAGCGCCTCGGCCGACAGCCATTCGCGCGCGACCGCCTCGAACGCGGCGGCGAAGCGCGGCACGTTCGCGGTGTCGAGCGTGACGCCCGCCGCCATCGCATGTCCGCCGAACGTGACGAGCAGGTCCGGCTCGCGCTTCGACATCAGGTCGAGCGCGTCGCGCAGGTGGAAGCCCGGGATCGAGCGGCCCGAGCCCTTCACGCGCGCGCCGCCGTCGTCGGCGTGCGCGAACGTGAACGCGGGGCGGTGGAATTTCTCCTTGAGGCGGCCGGCGACGATGCCGATCACGCCCTGGTGCCAGTCCGGCTTGAACAGCGTGATCGTCGCCGCCTCGGCGGGATCGACCGCGGCCAGGTCGGCGAGCGCCTGCTGCTGCATGCCGGCCTCGATCTCGCGGCGTTCGCGGTTCATCGTGTCGAGCTGCTGCGCGAGCGCCCAGGCGCGGCCGACGTCGTCGGTGGTCAGGCATTCGATGCCGAGCGACATGTCCGACAGGCGGCCGGCCGCGTTCAGGCGCGGGCCGAGGCCGAAACCGAGGTCGAAGCCCGACGCCGCGCGCGCGTCGCGGGCGGCCGCGCGGAACAGCGCCGCGATGCCGGGCTGCATGCGGCCGGCGCGGATCCGCTGCAGGCCTTGCGCGACCAGCACCCGGTTGTTGCCGTCGAGGCGCACCACGTCCGCCACGGTGCCGAGCGCGACGAGGTCGAGCAGGCCGTCGAGGCGCGGCTCGGGGCGCGCCGCGTCGAACGCGCCGCGCCGGCGCAGCTCGGCGCGCAGCGCGAGCAGCACGTAGAACATCACGCCGACGCCGGCGATGTGCTTGCTTTCGAATGCGCAGCCGGGCTGGTTCGGATTGACGATCGCGCGGGCGGCCGGCAGCGCGTCGCCGGGCAGGTGGTGGTCGGTGACCAGCACGTCGATGCCGAGCGCATTGGCGGCGGCGACGCCCGCGACGCTCGCGATCCCGTTGTCGACCGTGATCAGCAGGTCGGGCTTGCGCTCGGCCGCGAGGGCGACGATTTCCGGGGTCAGGCCGTAGCCGTATTCGAAGCGGTTCGGCACCAGGTAGTCGATCTGCGCGCCGAACATCCGCAGGCCGCGCACCGCGACCGCGCAGGCGGTCGCGCCGTCGCAGTCGTAGTCGGCCACCACCAGCATCCGGCGGCCGGCGGCGAGCGCGTCGGCGAGCAGCGCGGCGGCGTCCGCGCAGCCTTTCAGGCCGGCGGGCGGCAACAGGCGCGACAGCGCGGTCTCGACGTCGTCGGGCGAGGTGACGCCGCGCGCCGCGTAGAGGCGGGCGAGCACGGGGTGGAGGCCGTGGCGGGTCAGCGCGGCGGCGTCGGCGGGCGGAGCGGAGCGGGTGACGATGCGGGTCATGCGTTAAACGGAGTCGGATTCGAACAGGGAAGTGAAGGCGCGGCGGCGCCAGAATTTGCGCAGGTCGCCGCGCGTCACGCGCAGCGTCAGGTCGCCGATGTCGCCGCCGAGCGTGAGCGCGAGCGCGTCGAGCCGGCCCGCCGCAAGCGCCGCGAGCGCGGGGGCGAACCAGTCGCGCTCGAGCGCGGCCAGCGCCGCGTGCCATTGCGCCCAGTCCTGCTCGATGTAGGGGCGGGTCAGGGTGTCGAGTTCGACGAGGGTCGCGCCGGACGGAGCCGGCAGCGCATCGAAGCCGGCGGGCGGGGCCGCGTGCGGCGCCCCGGCCGCGCGGGCGAGGCCGAGCGTGGCGGGCGCGGTCGACAGCACCTGCGCGAATGGGCTCGCGACCGGCCGGCGCGCGCCCTGCCCGTGGAACCAGATCGAGTTCACGGACGGCAGCCCGCGCGCTTCGCGCGCCTCGTTGACCGGATGCTGGAACCAGGCCATCTGCACTTCGTTCTGCAGCTTCATCCACAGGCGCGAGCGCTCGCCCGTGGTCGCCTCGTGCGGCAGCCAGATCTCGATGTTGCGGCCGCTCGCGCGCAGCGGCGCGGCGCCCGCGAGCGTCGCGAGCCGCGGGCTCGACAGATACCAGCGCGCCGGGTGCGGCGCCTGCAGCGCGACGTCGAGTTCCTCGATCAGCGGCCGCGCGACGGCGAGCAGCTGCGCGGCGTCGTCGTCTGCCAGATCGAGCGAGGCAGGATCGATCAGCACCAGGTGGTCGCGCGCGATCTGCACGTGGACGGGCTGGACGCAGGCCCAGGTCGCGTCGCCGGGCTCGCCGCCGTCGGCGCCGAGCATGTAGGGCGCGAGCGGCGCGGCGTCGGTCTCGGCGGGGTCGCTCGCGCCGAACTGCCGCGCGAGCCAGCGCTCGTGCGGCAGCGTGCGCTGGAAGTCGTCGCCGGCGCGGCGCGCCTCGGCGCGCGCGCGCGCGACCAGGCGGTCGAGCGCGGGATGGTCGGAGGCGGGCAGGTGGGGCGCGACGTCGGCGGGCGGCAGCGCGAAGGGGAGCAGGAAATGGAGAGAGCGGTCAGGCATGATGGTGCGCATTGTAGGGCAAACCGGCCTGCCGTCCGCGGCCCGGTTGGTAGAATCGGAGTCCGGCGCGGCGCCGTGCGCCGGCCCCGCTTGATTTCAGGGCCGGTTAAGTATTGTGTGGCACACTCCGCCCGTTCGGGCCTGGGTGGCCGGCCCGCGCGGCCCGGCCCGGCCGCATCCGTTGCAACCCGCACAAAGGACACGCTTGAAACTTCCGTACGAATGGCAGATCGGCTGGCGCTACACGCGCGCCGGCAAACGCACGACCGGCAACGGTTTCATTTCCTTCATCGCGCTGGTGTCGACGCTCGGGATCGCGCTCGGCGTCGCGGCGCTGATCGTCGTGCTGTCGGTGATGAACGGCTTCCAGCGGGAGGTGCGCGACCGGATGCTGTCGGTGCTCGCCCACGTCGAGGTGTTCTCGCCGACGGGCTCGATGCCGAACTGGCAGCTGACCGCGCAGGAAGCGCGCCGCAACCCGGCCGTGATCGGCACGGCGCCGTACGTCGACGCGCAGGCGCTGCTGACGCGGCAGGACGCGGTGAGCGGCGTGATGCTGCGCGGCATCGATCCGGCGCTGGAGCCGCAGGTGTCCGAGGTCGGCAAGGACATGAAGGCGGGCTCGCTCGCGGCGCTCGCGCCGGGCCAGTTCGGCATCGTGCTCGGCGACGCGCTCGCCGGCAATCTCGGCGTGACGGTCGGCGACCGCGTGACGCTGGTCGCGCCGGAGGGCACCATGACGCCCGCCGGCATGATGCCGCGCCTCAAGCAGTTCACGGTGGTCGGGATCTTCGAGTCGGGGCATTACGAGTTCGACAGCACGCTCGCGATGATCGACATCCAGGACGCGCAGGTGCTGTTCAGGCTGCCCGCGCCGACCGGCGTGCGGCTGCGCCTGAAGGACATGCAGCAGGCGCCGCAGGTCGCGGTCGAGTTGTCGCGTTCGCTGTCGGGCGATCTCTACATCCGCGACTGGACCCAGCAGAACAAGACCTGGTTCTCCGCGGTGCAGATCGAGAAGCGGATGATGTTCATCATCCTGACGCTGATCATCGCGGTGGCCGCGTTCAACCTCGTGTCGTCGCTCGTGATGACGGTGACCAACAAGCAGGCCGACATCGCGATCCTGCGCACGCTCGGCGCGCAGCCCGGCTCGATCATGAAGATCTTCGTGGTGCAGGGCGTGACGATCGGCTTCGTCGGCACGGCGGCGGGCGTCGGCCTCGGCTGCCTGATCGCGTGGAGCATTCCGTGGCTCGTGCCGATGATCGAGCATGCGCTGGGCGTGCAATTCCTGCCGCCGTCGGTGTACTTCATCAGTGAACTGCCGTCCGAGCTGGTGCCGGGCGACGTGATCAAGATCGGCGCGATGGCGTTCGTGCTGTCGGCGCTGGCGACCCTCTATCCAAGCTGGCGCGGCGCCAAGGTGCGTCCCGCGGAGGCGCTGCGTTATGAATGACCGGGTTCTGGAACACACTATGGATCAATCCCTTCCGCACCGCGCGCAGGCGCGGGACCACGTGATCGAGGCGCACGGCATCACCAAGGTGTTCGGGCAGGGCGGCCTCGACGTCTCGGTGCTCAGCAATGCCGAAGTATCGGTGCGACGCGGCGAGAAGCTCGCGATCATCGGCGCATCGGGCTCCGGCAAGAGCACGCTGCTGCACGTGCTGGGCGGCCTCGACGAGCCGAGCGCCGGGCAGGTGTCGCTGCTCGGCAAGCCGTTCACGCAGCTGGCCGAGCGCGAGCGCAACGACCTGCGCAACCGCGCGCTCGGCTTCGTCTATCAGTTCCATCACCTGCTGCCGGAGTTCACGGCGCTCGACAACGTCGCGATGCCGCTGCGGATCCGCCGGCTGACGACCGAGGAGGCGCGCCATCACGCGCAGGACATGCTCGACCGCGTCGGGCTCGGCGATCGCGCGAAGCACCGGCCCGGCGAGCTGTCGGGCGGCGAGCGGCAGCGCGTCGCGATCGCGCGCGCGCTCGTGACCAAGCCCGCCTGCGTGCTCGCCGACGAGCCGACCGGCAATCTCGACGGCGCGACCGCCGAGCGCGTGTTCAATCTCATGCTGGAGCTGTCGGAGACGCTCGACACGAGCTTCGTGATCGTGACCCACGATCCGGATCTCGCCGCGCGCTGCGACCGCATCCTGCGGCTGCGCGACGGCACGCTGCACGAGGAGCCGGTCCACCCGGCGTAACGCGATGTGGATCGACACGCACTGCCATCTCGACGCCGCCGAATTCGACGCGGATCGCGCGTCCGTCGCGGCGGCGGCGCGCGAGGCGGGCGTGTCGCGCATCGTGATTCCGAGCGTCGGGCGCGCCAATTTCGCGATCGTGCGTGAGCTTGCGCAGCAGACGCCGGGCGGCGCGTACGCGCTGGGCATCCATCCGATGTATACGCCGCATGCGCAGGACGGCGATCTCGACCTGCTGCGCATGGAGATCGAGGCAAGCCTCGACGATCCGCGCTTCGTCGCGATCGGCGAGATCGGGCTCGACTATTTCGTGCCGGGGCTCGACGAAGCCCGGCAGCAGCATTTCTATCAGGCGCAGCTGAAGCTCGCGCGCGAGTTCGACCTGCCCGTGCTGTGCCACGTGCGCAAGTCGCAGGATCGCGTGCTCGCGGGCCTGCGCCGTTTCAACGTGCGGCGCGGCATCGCGCACGCCTTCAACGGCAGCTTCCAGCAGGCCGAGGCCTATCTCGCGCAGGGGCTGCATCTGGGCTTCGGCGGCAATCTCACGTTCGAGCGCGCGCTGCAGATCCGCCGGCTCGCCGCGCAATTGCCGCTCGCCGCGCTGGTCGTCGAGACCGATGCGCCCGACATCGCGCCCGAGTGGCGCTACCGGATGCGCAACACGCCGGACCAGGTGCCGGCGATCGGCGCGGCGCTCGCCGCGCTGCGCGATCTCGACGCGACCGGACTCGCTCTCTCCACTTCGGCCAACGCGCACGCCGCGCTGCCCCGGCTCGCCCTCGCTTCCGCATAATCGTCCGCACGAACGGGGCCGGTGCGCGGCCCGCGAACGGGAGGCGCGATGCGGACCAGGGTGCTCGCGTTCGCGCTCGGGATCGTCTGGCTGCAAGGGCAGGCGGCGCTTCCGGGCGCGCTCGCGTGGGTGGCGGGGAGTGCGCTGGCCGGTGGACTGGCGGCGGGTGCGGCATGGCTCGCGCGCGGCGAGGCGGGCGCGGGCGGCCGGTGGCGTCGACGGGCGGCCGGCGCGGCGCTGTGCGCCGCCGTGTGCCTCGCGGGCGCGGGCTACGCCGCTTGTCGCGCGTACGCCCGCCTTGCCGTCACCTTGCCCGCGAACTGGGAAGGGCGCGATCTGACCGTGACGGGCGTCGTGCGCGGCCTGCCCGCGCGCGGGCCCGACGGCGTGCGGTTCCTGCTCGCCGTCGAGTCGATCGAGGCGGACGGCGCCCGCGCGCGGTTTCCCGCACGCGTCGCGCTGGCCTGGATCGTGCGCGGGGCGGCGCCCGCGCCGCCCACGCTGACGCCCGGCGAACGCTGGCGATTGGTCGTGCGGTTGCGGCGGCCGCACGGCAATGCGAATTTCGGCGTGCGCGATGCCGAGGCCGGCTGGCTCGCGCGCGACATCCGCGCGCGCGGCTATGTGTCCGTGCCGCAGGCGGCGCGGCGCCTGCCGGGCCGGCCTGCCCGGCAGGCCGTGATCGAGCGCGCCCGCGCCGCGCTGGATGCGCGGATCGGCGCCGTGCTCGGCGACGCGCCGCATCGCGGCATCGTCGCCGCGCTCGCGATCGGCGCGCAGCATGGGATCCGCGCGGCGGACTGGCAGGTGCTGCGGGCCACCGGCACGAGCCATCTGGTCGCGATCTCCGGCCTGCATATCGGCATCGTCGGCGGCTTGTGCGGCGGCCTGGCCGCCGCCGGGTGGCGACGCGCGCGCGGGTTCGGCCGGGACGCGCCGCTGATCGCGGCCGCGCAGCAGGTCGGCGCGCTCGGCGCGTTGCTGGGCGCGGCCGGTTATGCGGCGCTGGCGGGCTTCAACGTGCCGGCGCAGCGCGCGTGGTGGATGCTCGCGGCGGTGAGCGTCGCCTACCTGAGCGGGCGGCGCGTCGCGCCCTCGGCGGTGCTGGCGTTCGCGCTCGGCTGCGTGCTGCTGGCCGATCCGTGGGCGGTGCTCGCGCCCGGATTCTGGCTGTCGTTCGGCGCGGTCGCGGCGATCCTGTTTGTCGTGTCCGGGCGGTTCGGCCCGGCGCGCGAGCCGGCTGAGCGAGAGGCGGCGGAGCACGGCGGGCGGCGCTGGCGCGCCGGCGCGTGGCGGGGGCTCGCGCGCCGTGCGGCGCAGGCGGCGCGCACCCAGTACGCGGTGACCGTCGCGCTCGCGCCGCTGACGCTGCTGTGGTTCTCGCAGATTCCGTTGCTCGGGCCGGTCGCGAACGCGTTCGCGATTCCCTGGGTCAGCCTCGTCGTTGCGCCGACGGTGCTGGTCGGCGTCGTGCTGCCGGCGCCGCTCGACGCACTCGCATTCCGGCTTGCACACCTGCTGGTGGCCGGGATGATGCGCGCCGGCGCATGGCTGGCCGCCGCGCCGGGCGCGCTCTGGTGGCTGCCGGCCCCGGACGGGCGCGTGCTGGCGCTGGCCGCGGCCGGCACGCTGTGGGCGCTCGCGCCGCGCGGTTGGCCGCTGCGCTGGGCCGCGCCGCTCGCCTGGCTGCCGTGCCTCGCGCCGCCGCCATCCGCGCCGCCGCCCGGCGCATTCCGCCTGACCGTGCTCGATGTCGGGCAGGGCGGCGCGGCGCTCGTCGAGACCGCGCGCCACAGCCTGCTGTTCGATGCCGGTCCGGGCCCGGAGGCGACGCATGCCGGGGAACGGATCGTCGCGCCCTACCTGCGCTCGCGCGGCATCGCGGCGCTCGACGCGCTGGTGCTGAGCCATGCGGACGCCGACCACGCGGGCGGTGCGCCGGCGGTGCTCGGCGCGCTGCCGGTGCGGCAGCTGGTGGGCGAATTGCCGCCCGCGCATCCGCTGTGGCAGACCGCGCAGGCGGCGGGCGCGGCGCGGCTGCCGTGCGTGGCGGGGCAGCGCTGGCACTGGGACGGCGTCGAGTTCGCGATGCTGTGGCCGGAGCGCGGGCCGGGCGCGGCCGGTACGAACGGCCGTTCCTGCGTGCTGCGCGTCGCGGCCGGCGCGCAGGCCGCGCTGCTGACGGGCGACATCGATGCGCGCGCCGAGCGGCGGCTCGTCGCGCGCGATCGCGCGGCGCTCGCGGCGCAGGTGCTGCTGGTGCCGCATCACGGCAGCCGCACCGCGTCGACCGAACCTTTCCTCGATTCGGTGGCGCCGCGCATCGCGGTATTTCAGGTAGGCTACGCAAATCGTTTCAGGCACCCGCACCCGACCGTCTGGGCGCGCTATCTCGGGCGCGCCATCGCGCTGCCGCGCACCGACCAGGACGGCGCGGTGCGCATCGAGGTCCGGGCCGGGGCGGCGGATGGGCTCGAGCTCGAGCGTTATCGCGACGCGCATCGGCGCTACTGGATGGACCGGTGACGCGGTGCGAGCCCCGATCACAGGAGACAGCGGCGTTTGAAGGACATCCTCCATTTCTCGCATGCGAACGGCTTTCCGGCGTCGACTTACCGGACCATCTTCGCCGAGCTGGGCGACCAGTACGAGTTGCGCTACATCGAGCGCATCGGCCACGACCGGCGCTTTCCGGTGACGCGCGACTGGCCGCATCTCGTCGACCAGCTGCTCGACGACATCGGCGGCCGCTACGAGCGGCCGGTCTGGCTGGTCGGTCACTCGCTCGGCGGCTATCTGTCGCTGATGGCGGCGCTCAAGCGGCCGCAGTGGGTGCGCGGCGTCGTGATGCTCGATTCGCCGGTGATCGCCGGCTGGCGCAGCAGCGCGCTGCGCGCGAGCCAGTGGACCGGGCTCGACGAGCGGCTGTCGCCCGCCGCGGCCACGCGCACCCGGCGCACCCACTGGGCGAGCCGCGACGACGCGTGGCGGCATTTCCGCGAAAAGCCCGCGTTCGCGCGCTGGGACGAGCGGATGCTGTCCGACTACATCGACCACGGTATTCCGCAGACCAGCGCCGGCGGTGAGCGGGCGCTCGCATTCGACCGCGAGGTCGAGTACATGATCTACCGCACGCTGCCGCACACGCTCGGCCCGCGGCTCGCGCACGGCGCGCCCGTGCCGATCGGGTTCCTCGCCGGCACGCGCTCGCGCGAGGTCCGCCAGATCGGTCTCGATGCGACGCGGCGGGCGGCGCGCGGCCGGGTCGAATGGCTGGAGGGCAGCCATCTGTTCCCGATGGAACGGCCACTCGAGACCGCCCGTGCGCTGCAGCGGATGCTCAATGCGCTGCGCATCGCGGAGGGCGGCGCGCAGGCGCCGCGGTGCGCGTGAAACGGAGCGGGGACTCACCTCGATAGGGCAGGATCGGGGAGCGAATGCTGAGAGATGAGCGGGCTTTACGGTATAATCCGTTTTTCCCGCGAGCACTCAGCGATGACCAAATATGTTTTCGTCACCGGCGGCGTAGTTTCTTCCCTCGGCAAGGGGATTGCCGCCGCCTCCCTCGCCGCGATTCTCGAATCGCGCGGCCTGAAAGTCACCCTCCTCAAACTCGATCCGTACATCAACGTCGACCCCGGCACGATGAGCCCGTTCCAGCACGGCGAAGTGTTCGTGACGGAAGACGGTGCGGAAACCGACCTCGATCTCGGCCACTATGAGCGCTTCATCAGCACGAAGATGCGCAAGGCCAACAACTTCACCACGGGCCAGATCTACGAATCGGTGATCCGCAAGGAGCGCCGCGGCGACTATCTCGGCAAGACCGTGCAGGTGATCCCGCACATCACCAACGAGATCCAGGCGTTCATCGAGCGCGGCGCGGCGTCCGCGACCTGCGGCGAGCCCGACGTGGCGATCGTCGAGATCGGCGGCACGGTGGGCGATATCGAATCGCTGCCGTTCCTTGAGGCCGCGCGCCAGATGAGCCTGCGCCTCGGCCGCAACAGCGCCTGCTTCGTCCACCTGACGCTCGTGCCGTTCATCGCGACGGCGGGCGAGCTGAAGACGAAGCCGACCCAGCACAGCGTGCAGAAGCTGCGCGAGATCGGTATCTCGCCGCACGTGCTGCTGTGCCGCGCGGACCGCCGCATCCCCGACGACGAATCGAAGAAGATCTCGCTGTTCTCGAACGTGCCGGAAGACGCCGTGATCTCGGTGTGGGACGTCGACAGCATCTACAAGATTCCGCAGATGCTGCACGACCAGGGTCTCGACAAGATCATCTGCGAGGAATTGAAGCTGTCGCCGCAGCCGGCTCAGCTCGAGATGTGGGCGGGGCTCGTCGACAAGCTGCAGAATCCGAAGCACGAAGTCACGATCGGCATGGTCGGCAAGTACGTCGACCTGACGGAGTCGTACAAGTCGCTGATCGAGGCGCTGCGCCATGCGTCGATCCACACCTCGACCAAGGTCAACATCGAGTACATCGATTCCGAGGAACTCGAGACCAACGGCGCGGCGAGCCTCGCGCATCTCGACGCGGTGCTGGTGCCGGGCGGCTTCGGCCGGCGCGGCACGGAAGGCAAGATCGCGGCGATCCGCTATGCGCGCGAAGCGAAGGTGCCGTACCTCGGCATCTGCCTCGGCATGCAGCTCGCGGTGATCGAGTTCGCGCGCGACGTGGTCGGCCTGGCGGGCGCGAACAGCACCGAGTTCGATCCGAACACGCCGGCCCGCGTGGTCGCGCTGATCACCGAGTGGTACGACCGCGACGGCAAGGTCGAGAAGCGCACCGAGGAGTCGGATCTCGGCGGCACGATGCGGCTCGGCTCGCAGCGCTGCCCGATCAAGCCCGGCACGCTCGCGGCGGAGATTTATGGCAACGACGTGAACGAGCGCCATCGCCACCGTTATGAAGTGAATAACCGCCTGGTGCCCCAACTCGAGGCGGGCGGCCTCATCATCAGCGCACGGACCCCGAGCGAGGACCTGCCGGAAATGATGGAGCTGCCGCGTTCGATGCACCCGTGGTTCGTCGGCGTGCAGTTCCACCCGGAATTCACGTCCACGCCGCGTGACGGTCATCCGCTCTTCAAGTCGTTTGTCGAAGCCGCGCTCGCGAACCAGCAGGCGCGGGCCGGAGTGAAAGCATGAAACTGGGCGATTTCGAAGTCGGTCTCGACCGGCCGTTCTTCCTGATCGCCGGCACCTGCGTCGTCGAATCCGAGCAGATGGCGCTCGATACCGCGGGCCGGCTGAAGGAAATCTGCGCGAAGCTGAACGTACCGCTGATCTACAAGTCGTCGTACGACAAGGCGAACCGCAGCTCCGGCACGTCGTTCCGCGGGCTCGGGATGGACGAAGGGCTGCGGATCCTGTCCGAGGTCAAGCGCCAGCTCGGCCTGCCGATCCTGACCGACGTGCACGCGATCGAGGAGATCGAGGCGGTCGCGTCGGTGGTCGACGTCCTGCAGACGCCCGCGTTCCTGTGCCGCCAGACTGATTTCATCCACGCCTGCGCGCGCTCGGGCAAGCCCGTCAACATCAAGAAGGGCCAGTTCCTCGCGCCGCACGACATGAAGAACGTGATCGACAAGGCGCGGGCGGCCGCGCGCGAAGCCGGCCTGTCCGAGGACCGCTTCTTCGCGTGCGAGCGCGGTGCGTCGTTCGGCTACAACAACCTCGTGTCCGACATGCGTTCGCTCGCGATCATGCGCGAGACGGGTGCGCCGGTCGTGTTCGACGCCACCCACTCGGTGCAGCTGCCGGGCGGGCAGGGCACGAGTTCGGGCGGCCAGCGCGAATTCGTGCCGGTGCTCGCGCGCGCGGCGGTCGCGACGGGGGTCGCCGGGCTCTTCATGGAGACTCACCCGAACCCGGCCGAAGCCAAGTCGGACGGCCCGAACGCCGTGCCGCTGCACCGCATGGAAGCGCTGCTCGAGACGCTCGTCACGCTCGATCAGGCCGTGAAGCGCACGCCGTTCCTGGAAAACGATTTCAATTGATGAACTCGGCGGCCGCCCACGCGTCCACAGAGGGCGCGGGCCGCTCGCCGCAGACGTAGAGACAGACAGAATCCATCGTCATCCTCAGAGGAAACCATGAGTGCAATCGTAGATATCATCGGCCGCGAGATTCTGGATTCGCGCGGCAACCCCACGGTCGAGTGCGACGTGCTGCTCGAATCGGGCACGATGGGCCGCGCGGCGGTGCCGTCGGGCGCGTCCACCGGTTCGCGCGAGGCGATCGAACTGCGTGACGGCGAAACCGGCCGTTACGGCGGCAAGGGGGTGCTGAAGGCGGTCGAGCATATCAACACCGAAATCTCCGAGGCGATCATGGGCCTCGACGCGTCGGAGCAGGCGTTCCTCGACAAGACGCTGCTCGAACTGGACGGCACCGACAACAAGTCGCGCCTCGGCGCGAACGCGATGCTCGCGGTGTCGATGGCGGTCGCGAAGGCGGCGGCCGAGGAAGCGGGCCTGCCGCTGTACCGCTACTTCGGCGGCTCGGGCGCGATGCAGCTGCCGGTGCCGATGATGAACATCGTCAACGGCGGCGCGCACGCGAACAACAGCCTGGACATCCAGGAATTCATGATCGTGCCGGTCAGCCAGCCGACCTTCCGTGAAGCGCTGCGTTGCGGCGCGGAAGTGTTCCACGCGCTGAAGAAGATCCTGTCGGATCGCGGCATGAGCACGGCCGTGGGCGACGAGGGCGGCTTCGCGCCGAACTTCGGCAGCAACGACGAGTGCCTGTCGATGATCCTGCAGGCGATCGAGAAGGCCGGCTACCGCGCGGGCGAGGACGTGCTGCTCGCGCTCGATTGCGCGGCGTCCGAGTTCTACCACGACGGCAAGTACCAGCTCGCGGGCGAAGGCCTGCAGCTGTCGTCGGCGGAATTCACCGACTATCTCGCCACGCTCGCCGACAAGTTCCCGATCGTGTCGATCGAGGACGGCATGCACGAAGGCGACTGGGCCGGCTGGAAGCTGCTGACCGAGCGTCTGGGCAAGAAGGTGCAGCTGGTCGGCGACGACCTGTTCGTCACGAACACGCGGATCCTGAAGGAAGGCATCGATCAGGGCATCGCGAACTCGATCCTCATCAAGATCAATCAGATCGGTACGTTGACCGAAACGTTCGCGGCGATCGAGATGGCCAAGCGCGCGGGCTACACGGCGGTGATTTCGCATCGTTCGGGTGAAACCGAGGATTCGACGATCGCCGATATCGCGGTCGGCCTGAACGCGGGGCAGATCAAGACGGGTTCGCTGTCGCGCAGCGACCGCATTTCGAAGTACAACCAACTGCTGCGCATCGAAGAGGACCTCGGCGACATCGCGAGCTATCCGGGCAAGTCGGCGTTCTATAACTTGCGCTAACGCGTTACTATCGGTCCTTGTCATCGATGACGCCGCTCTGTGATCCTCGCAGAGCGGCGATTCTTATATCTGCGGTTCATTCATGCGGCTTGTTACCGTCGTTCTGATCGCCCTGTTGGCGTTGATTCAGTACCCTCTCTGGTGGGGGCACGGCGGTTGGCTGCGGGTACACGAGCTGCGCCAGCAGCTGAGCGACCAGTTGCAGCGCAACGCCGACGAGAAGCTGCGCAACGAGCGGATCGGCGGCGAGGTGCAGGATCTGCAAAACGGCACCGCGGCGATCGAGGAGCGCGCCCGCTACGAGATGGGCATGGTCAAGGACAGCGAGGTGTTCGTGCAGTTCGTCTCGCCGAACGCGCCGGCGCTCGCGGCGAGCGGCGCGCAGATGGCGGCGACGTCGACGCGCGGCGAGGTGTCGGCCGCGCCGGTGCGCGTGGTGCCGAATCCGGAGTCGCGCGCGAAGCCCGACAAGCGGCATGCGAACAAGGCGGCGAAACCCGCGCACCACGACGGCTGATGCTTCGGATCCCATGATAAAAAGCGCGACTTGCGAGTCGCGCTTTTTATTTCCTGCGGCTTGTTAATCGGACGTGCGTTTTTACCACCACCAGCCGGGATAGCTGTAGCCGATGCCGCTGCCCCAGCCGCCCCGGCCGTAATAGCCGCCGTAGTAGGTGACGGGCGGCGGCGTGTAGTAGCTCCAGGCGCGCGCGGCGGCGTCGGCGGTGATGGCCCGGTTCTGCTCGGCGAGCACCTGCCGATCGATCGCGTCGAAACGCTTGCGTTCGTCGGGCGTGAGCGGGTGAGCCGGGCCGGCCGCACCGGGCTGGCCGTCCGGCAGGCGGCTCAGCAGCGTCGACGGCGGCTCGACCGCGCAGCCCGCGAGCGCGAGGGTGACCGCAAGGGGCGCGACGAGCGGCGCGGTGCGGCGGTAAGACGGTTTCATCTTGGCATCTCCAACAACGACGACGATCCGGCGCCGGCCGACGCCCCGGGACGGGGCGCGGCGGACGTCAGTGCCGCTGGTCGGCGGCGGGGGCGACACCCGTGTCGAGCGCGGGCGCCGCGAACAATTGCGCAATGTCGACGGGGTCGAACTCGTAGCGCTGGTTGCAGAATTCGCAGTGGATCTCGACGTGGCCGCGCTCCTCGATCACGCCGTCGACTTCCTCGCGACCGAGCATGCGCAGCATCGAGCCGACCTTGCCGCGCGAGCAGGTGCACTGGAAGCGCGTCGCGGCCGGTTCGAAGTGCTGCACGTTCTCCTGCCAGAACAGACGCCGAAACACCGTCTCGGGTTCCACTTCGAGCAGTTCCTTCGAGGACAGCGTGCCGCCGAGCGTGCAGACCCGTTCCCAGGTATCCACATCGGTTTCGTTCGCGCGTGGCACGATGCCGCCGTCGCCGGGCAGCTTCTGCAGCAGCATGCCGACGGCGCGGTCGCGGTTGGCCGCGAGCCAGAGGCGCGTGTCGAGCTGCTCGGAATGGTGCATGTAATGCTCGAGCACCTGCGCGATCGATTCGAGCGGGCCATGTTCGCCGTTGAGCGGCACGATGCCCTGGTACGGCTGCTGGCCGGGCCGCTTGTCGGCCGGATCGAGCGTGATCACGCAGCGGCCGTGGCCGCTCGCGTTGATCAGCTCGGCGAAGCCCACGTCGTCGCCGATCGTTGCCGCGACCTGGTCCGAGAACTTCGCGGTCGCGCGCATCGACAGATCCGATCCGCACTGCACCACGAGCATCTTGACCGGGCCGTCGCCGAAGATCTGCATGATGAGCATGCCGTCGAACTTCAGGTTCGCGGACAGCAGCGCGCAGGCGGCCATCATCTCGCCGAGCATGGTGCGCACCGGGGCCGGGTAGTCCCGGCGCGTCAGGACTTCCTGCCACGTATTGCTCAGCGAGACGATCTCGCCGCGCACCGGGGCCGCGCTGAACATGAATTTCTGTAACTGGTCGCTCACTCTTTTTCCTCGCTAGTCGGACAGCTCGCGCGGGCAGTCGGCCTAGCCGATCCGCACGAGCTGCTCCTTGAAATACGCACGCCGTTCGGCGTAATTGCGCGTGTTCACATGCAGGCTCGCGATCTCCTCGTCGGACAAGGTGCGCGCGACCCGGGCGGGCGCGCCCAGGATCAGCGAATTGTCCGGGAAGGTCTTGCCTTCCGTGATCACGGCGCCCGCGCCAACCAGACAGTTGCGGCCGATCACCGCGCGATTCAAGACCACCGCCTGAATCCCGATCAGCGAACCCTCGCCGATCGTGCAGCCATGCAGCATCGCCTGGTGGCCGATCGTGACGTTCGGCGCGATCGTCAGCGGGCAGCCGGGGTCGGTGTGCAGCACCGCGCCTTCCTGCACGTTGCTGCCGGCGCCGACCCTGATCGGCTCGTTGTCGCCGCGGATCGTCGCGCCAAACCACACGCTCGCGTTCTCCTCGAGAACGACCTGGCCGATGATCGCCGCGGTATCCGCGACGAAGACGCTTTCATGGATGGTCGGGGCGGTATCGCCGAGCTTGTAGATGGTCACGAAGTCTCCGATTGATCTGGTTGGGCGCCGGTACAATGGCGCCAGGTGCGGCGCGCGCTGGGCGCGCCGGCCTGACCGCCTATTGTAAACGCTTGCGCGCGCAGCTTCCCGGCGCGCCTCGACGTGGATTCCTCATGTCCGTCCCGAATTTATCCTCCGTCCCGGCGCGCGGCCTGCGCGACGCGGCGCTCGCTGCGCTGCGCGAGACCGATCCCACGGCGAAGTGCGCGCAGGTGCGCGCGCTGTGGGCGGATTGTCAGGCGGGCTGCGCGACGCCCGATCCGGCGCGCACGCCGGCCGAGCCGGCCGGCCTGCCCGGGCGGCCGGCGCGGCCCGAGCTGGTCGAGCCGCGCCAGTTGCAGCGACGCAACATGCGCTCGGAAGCGGGGCGCGCCGCGCTGCTGCACGCGCTCGCGCACATCGAGTTCAATGCGATCAATCTGGCGCTCGACGCGGTCTGGCGCTTCGGCGGCATGCCCGAGGCGTTCTACGCCGACTGGCTGAAAGTCGCGGCGGAAGAGGCGCATCACTACACGCTGCTGGTGGCGCGTCTCGCCGAGTTCGGCCACGCGTACGGCGATTTTTCCGCGCACAACGGGCTGTGGGAGATGTGCGAACGCACCGCGGCCGACGTGCTCGCGCGCATGGCGCTCGTGCCGCGCACGCTGGAGGCGCGCGGGCTCGACGCGTCGCCGCCGATCCGCGCGCGGCTCGCGCAGGCCGGAGACATGGCGTCGGCGGCGATCCTCGACGTGATCCTGCGCGACGAGATCGGCCACGTGCGGATCGGCAATCAGTGGTTCCGCCATCTGTGCGCGCAGACGGGGCTCGACCCTCATGTGACCTACCTGCGGCTTGCCGAAACCCACCATGCACCGCGCCTGCGCGGCCCGTTCAACTTCGACGCGCGGCGCGATGCCGGCTTCGACGACGTGGAACTGGCGGCGCTCGCGGCGCAGGACGCCGAGCCGTCCGCGCCCGAGCGCGCCTAGAGCGCGGCCTCGATAGACGGGCACATCCGCGCGCTGTACAGCCGCACCGCGCCCGATATAATCGAACGACCATTCTTTTTTGGCCCCGGCGATGAATCCCATCCAATCCGCATCCGACTTCGTCACCGTGCGTGGCGTCAAACTGCACGTCCGGCGCTGGGGGCGGCCCGATGCGCCGACGCTCTACATGCTGCATGGCTGGATGGATGTCGCGGCGTCGTTCCAGTTCGTCGTCGACGCGCTCGCGGGCGACTGGCAGGTGCTCGCGCCCGACGCGCGCGGCTTCGGGCTGTCCGACTGGCCGGTCGCGGCGAGCGGCGGCGGTCATTACTGGTTCCAGGAATATCTCGCGGATCTCGATGCGCTGATCGACCACTACACGCCGACGGGCGAGGTGAACCTGGTCGGCCACAGCATGGGGGCGAACGTGGTGTGCCTGTATGCGGGCGTGCGGCCCGAGCGGGTGCGGCGGGTGGTCGACCTGGAGGGTTTCGGGCTGCCGCCGGCGCGCGCCGAGCAGGCGCCGAAGCGGCTGCGGCGCTGGCTCGACGATCTGCATGCGCCGCCCGAGTTGCGCGCGTACGCCTCGCTCGACGAGGTTGCCGCGCGCCTCACCAAGACCAATCCGCGCCTTGAGCCGCGCCGCGCGGCCTTCCTGGCCCGGCATTGGGCGACGCTGCGCGACGACGGCCGCTATCACCTGCTGGCGGACCCCGCGCACAAGATGATGGGGCCGATGCTGTATCGCCTCGACGAGGTGATGGCGAGCTGGGCGCAGGTGCGCGCGAAGGTGCTGCACGTCGAGGCGGTGAACTCGCCGACCCTCGCGCAGCTCGCGGGCGAGATCCCGCTGGCGGAGTTCAAGGCGCGCTTCGCTGCGTTCCCGGACTGGCGCGAGAAGTATGTCGACGACGCGGGCCACATGGTCCATCACGACCAGCCCGAGCAGATCGCCGCGCTGATCGAGGCATTCTGCGCGTAAGTCGACGTGCGAGGGGCAGGGGCGGATTGTCGCATTGCAGTAGAATGGCTGGGAACCTTCCATGCCGATGATGAACGCCGATCTCCACTGCCATTCCAATGTTTCCGACGGCCAGCTGTCGCCCGTCGACGTCGCGCGCCGCGCCCATGCGGGCGGCGTCACGCTGTGGTCGCTGACCGACCACGACGAGATCGGCGGACAGCAGGAGGCGCGCGCGACCGCGGAGGCGCTCGGCATGCGTTATCTGAGCGGCGTCGAGATCTCGGTGACCTGGGCGTCGCGCACCGTGCACATCGTCGGCCTCAATCTCGATCCGGCTCACCCGGCGCTCGTCGACGGCCTGTACCGCACCCGGCACGGGCGCGCGGCGCGCGCGGTCGCGATCGGCGAGCAGCTCGAGGCGCTCGGCATTCCCGGCGCGTACGAGGGCGCGCTCAAGTACGTGTCGAATCCCGACCTGATCTCGCGCACGCATTTCGCGCGCTTCCTGGTCGAGCACGGCGTCGCGGCCTCGACGGCCGACGTGTTCGACAGCTTCCTCGGCGACGGCAAGCCCGGCTACGTGCCGCATCGTTGGGCGAAGCTTGCCGACGCGGTGGGCTGGATCCGGCAGGCGGGCGGCGAGGCGATCATCGCGCATCCGGGGCGCTATGCGTTCACGCCGATCGAGTTCGATGCGTTCTTCGCGGAATTCATCGACCTCGGCGGCCGCGCGATCGAAGTGGTGACGGGCAGCCACACGCCCGACCAGTACCGCGAATACGCGGATGTGGCCCGGCGCTTCGGTTTCGAGGCGTCGCGCGGCTCGGATTTCCACGGGCCGGGCGAGGGCCGTGTCGACCTTGGCAGCCTGCCGCCGCTGCCGTCCGATCTCAAACCCGTCTGGGAACGCTGGCTGTAGCGCCGCGCAAGCGGCGCGGCGGCCCCGCCCGATGCGGGGCGGCGCGCTCGCGTACTCATTCTCAACGTCGCCCCCATGTCCCAGTTCTTCAGGATTCATCCGGAAAATCCGCAGCCGCGCCTGATCAAGCAGGCGGTGGAGATCGTCAAGCAGGGCGGCGTGGTTGCGCTGCCGACCGATTCGAGCTATGCGCTCGGCTGCCGCCTCGACGACAAGGACGCGGTCGAGCGCATCCGGCGGATCCGCCAGCTCGACGACAAGCAGCATCTGTCGCTGCTCGTGCGCGATCTGTCCGAGCTGGCCAATTTCGCGATGGTCGACAATCGCCAGTACCGCCTGATCCGCTCGGTCACGCCCGGCCCGTACGTGTTCCTGCTGCAGGCGACCAAGGAAGTGCCGCGCCGGCTGTCGCATCCGTCGCGCAAGACCATCGGGCTGCGCGTGCCGGATCACGCGATCACGCTCGCACTGCTCGATGCGCTCGGCGAACCGCTGCTCGGCACGACCCTGATCCTGCCGCCCGACGACGAACCGCTCAACGATCCCGACGAGATTCGCATGCAGCTCGAGAAACAGCTGGATCTCGTGATCGACGGCGGCGCGTGTCCGCGCGAACCGTCGACCGTGATCGACCTGACGGGCGACGCGCCGCAGCTCGTGCGCGCGGGGCGCGGCCCGCTCGAACCGTTCGGCCTGACGGCTGACGCGTGATGCCTGACCGAACCGTTCGGTCCTGGTCCGATCCTGCTTGTTACAATAGCGCGCTATGGATGCTTCCCTGATACAAACAATCGCCGTCTACGCACTGCCCGTGATCTTCGCGATCACGCTGCACGAGGCCGCCCACGGCTACGCCGCCCGCCTGCTCGGCGACAACACCGCCTACATGATGGGCCGCGTGTCCTTCAATCCGATGCGCCACATCGATCCGATCGGCACGATCGCGATCCCGCTCGTGCTGTATTTCCTGACGAGCGGCGCGTTCCTGTTCGGTTATGCGAAGCCCGTGCCGGTGTCGTTCGGCAACCTGCGCAATCCGCGCTGGGGCAGCCTGTGGGTGTCGCTCGCGGGCCCCGGCTGCAATTTCGTGCAGGCGCTGCTGTGGGGCTTCGTCAGCATCGGGCTCGCCGGAGCGGGCGTCGACGAACCGTTCTTCACGCGCATGGCCGCGGCGGGCGTCGGCGTGAATCTCGTGCTCGGCGTGCTGAACCTGTTCCCGCTGCCGCCGCTCGACGGCGGCCGGATCCTGACCGCGCTGCTGCCGCCGAAGCAGTCGATCATGCTGTCGCGGATCGAACCGTACGGCTTCTTCATCGTGCTCGCGCTCGTCGCGACCGGCCTGTTGACGAAATTCTGGCTGCGCCCGCTCGTCGGCGTCGGCTACGACGTCGTGACCGCCGTCCTGACCCCATTCGCATCGCTTTTCTAACGACAATCATGTTCCCAGACCGTATCTTTTCCGGCATGCGACCCACCGGGTCGCTCCACCTCGGCCATTACCACGGCGTGCTGAAGAACTGGGTGAAACTGCAGTCCGAGTATCCGTGCTTCTTCTGCGTGGTCGACTGGCATGCGCTGACCACGCACTACGAAACGCCCGAGGTGATCGAGAAGAACGTGTGGGACGTGCTGATCGACTGGCTCGCGTCCGGGATCGATCCGTCGCAGGCGACGCTGTTCATCCAGAGCAAGGTGCCGGAGCACGCCGAGCTGGCGCTGCTGCTCGGCATGAGCACGCCGCTCGGCTGGCTCGAACGGGTGCCGACCTACAAGGAGCAGATGGAGAAGCTCAAGGACAAGGATCTGTCCACCTACGGCTTCCTGGGTTATCCGGTGCTGATGGCGGCCGACATCCTGCTGTACCGCGGTTCGCTCGTGCCGGTCGGTGAGGACCAGGTGCCGCACGTCGAGATGACGCGCGAGATCGCGCGCCGCTTCAACTACCTCTACGGCCGCGAGCCGGGCTTCGAGGAGAAGGCGCTCGAGGCCGCGAAGAAGCTCGGCGGCAAGCGCGCGAAGCTGTATCACGAACTGCGCAACGCCTACCAGCAGGAGGGCGACGACGAGGCGCTCGAGCAGGCGCGCGCGATGCTGCAGGAGTCGCAGAGCCTGTCGATGAGCGATCGCGAGCGCCTGTTCGGCTATCTCGAAGGCGCGCGCAAGATCATCCTCGTCGAGCCGCAGGCGCTGCTGACCGCGGCGTCGCGCATGCCCGGCCTCGACGGCCAGAAGATGTCGAAGTCGTACGGCAACACGATCGGGCTGCGCGAGGACGCGGAGACGATCAGCAAGAAGGTCCGCACGATGCCGACCGATCCCGCGCGCGTGCGCCGCACCGATCCGGGCGACCCGGACAAGTGCCCGGTGTGGCAGCTGCATCAGGTCTACACCGACGCGACCACCCACGAGTGGGTGCAGAACGGCTGCCGCACGGCGGGCATCGGCTGCCTCGACTGCAAGCAGCCGGTGATCGAAGGCATCCTGCGCGAGCAGCAGCCGATGCTCGAGCGCGCGCAGAAATACATGGACGATCCGTCGCTGCTGCGCGCGATCGTCGCGGACGGCTGCGACAAGGCGCGCAAGCACGCGACCGAGACGATGCGCGACGTGCGCGAGGCCATGGGCCTCTCGTACAACTGAGCATGCAGGCGGCATCCGTGACGATGGCGGGCGGCGCTCCGTCGGGCGGCGCGCCGCCCGCACCCTCCGAGTGGGTGCGCCGCTGGGCGGCGCTCGTGCCGTCGGGCGGCGCGGTGCTCGACGTCGCCGCCGGACACGGCCGGCACGCGGGCTGGTTCGCCGGGCGCGGTCATCCGGTCTGCGCGCTCGAGCGCGATCCGGCGGCGCTGGCGTCGCTCGCGGCGCTGCCGGGGGTCGACGCGCGCGCGGCCGACCTGGAGGGGGCGCCGTGGCCGCTTGCGGCCGATGCGCGCTTCGCTGCCGTGGTGGTCACGAACTACCTGCACCGTCCGCTGCTGCCGCGTCTGATCGACGCACTCGCGCCGGACGGGGCCTTGTTGTACGAAACCTTCGCACACGGCAACCAAACGCTGGGCAAGCCGTCCAACCCCGCATTCCTGCTCGCGCCCGGCGAATTGCTGGACGCGGTGCGCGGCACGCTGCGCGTGATCGCGTTCGAGGACGGCTTCGTGGCGGCGCCGCGTGCAGCCTTCGTGCAGCGCATCTGCGCGGTGCGTGAACAGGCTTTGCAGGCAGGGGCGGGATTTCCGCGTTACGGACTGGCTGTCTAATCCGCTACAATCGACGTTTACTGGTTCAAATTCATCGCGCTTCATGGCTAACGGCACTCAAGACGGCATTCAAATCCGCGGCAGCATCCCCGCGATCGTCACCCCGATGCACGAAGACGGCAGCCTCGATCTGCCGGCGTTCCGCAAACTGATCGACTGGCATATCGAAGAGGGGACGGATGCCCTCGTCGTGGTCGGCACGAGCGGGGAGTCGGCGACGGTTTCGGTTGACGAACATATCCAGACGATCCAGACCGCGGTCGAGCACGCGGCGAAACGGATCCCGATCATCGCGGGCGCGGGCGGCAATTCGACGGCGGAAGCGATCGAGCTGTCGAAGCAGGCGAAGGCGGTCGGCGCCGACGCGACGCTTCAGGTGGTGCCGTACTACAACAAGCCCACCCAGGAAGGCATGTACCGCCATTTCCGCACGATCGCCGAGGCGGTCGACCTGCCGGTGATCCTGTACAACGTGCCGGGCCGCACGGTCGCGGACATGTCGAACGAGACGATCCTGCGTCTCGCCGAGGTGCCGGGCATCGTCGGCGTGAAGGAGGCGACCGGCAACATCGATCGCGCCGCGCAACTGATCAAGGGCGCGCCCGCGCATTTCGCGATCTACAGCGGCGACGATCCGACCGCGATCGCGCTGATGCTGCTGGGCGGCCACGGCAATATCTCGGTGACGGCGAACGTCGCGCCGCGCGCGATGAGCGCGCTGTGCCGTGCCGCGCTGGCGGGCGATGTCGCGACGGCGCGCGAGATCCACATGAAACTGCTGTCGCTGCACAAGCACCTGTTCATCGAGGCGAATCCGATTCCGGTGAAATGGGCCCTGCAGCAGATGGGTCGGATCGAGGGCGGTATCCGCCTGCCGCTGACGCCGCTCGACGAACGCTGCCACGACGCCGTGCGCGGCGCGTTACGCGAAGCCGGCATCCCGAGTTGAGCCGGATGCGGCCGCCCCATCGGGCGGCCGCATTGGTATTGCACCGCTTTTTTCGACACTGACCCGGCATACCAGCCCGGCGTCGCCCATGACATGCGTTCTAGCAAGACGAAGGACTTCATGAAACATTTCGCCTTTTCCCCGCGCGCCCTCCAGGTTGCGATCGTCGCGTTCGCGCTGGGCGCGCTCGCCGGCTGTGACACGCTGAACGACTATCTCGCGCCCGACCGGGTCAACTACAAGTCGACCGGCGCGGCGCCGCCGCTCGCGGTGCCGCAGGATCTGAGCGCGGTGCCGCTCACGCCCGCGTATGTCGCGCCGCCGACCAATTCGGGCCTCGGCTCGGCGCCGACGCGCCAGGTGACGCCGGCCGGCAACGCGACGGAAGGGCAGCCGAGCGCGCGCGATCCGTACGGCATGCACGTCGAGCGCGACGGCGACCATCGCTGGCTCGTGGTCGACGGCCGCACGCCGGAGCAGCTGTGGCCGCAGCTCAAGGAATTCTGGCAGGACAACGGCTTCTCGCTGAAGACCGATGCGCCCGCCACCGGCATCATGGCGACCGACTGGGCGGAAAACCGCGCGAACATTCCGGATGACTGGTTCCGCCGCTCGATCGGCCGCGTGATCGATTTCGTCTACTCGTCGGGCACGCGCGACCGCTTCCGCACGCTCGTCACGCGCACCGCGGACGGCAACACCGACATCTCGATCACGCACAGCGCGATGGAGGAAATGATGACGGGGCCGCAGGGCGGCACCTCGTCGCGTTGGGAGGAGCGTCCGCGCAATCCGGTGCTGGAAGCCGTGTTCCTCGCGAAGCTGATGGAGAAGTTCGGGCTGACCGACGCGCAGGCGAAGCAACTGCTGACGGAAGCGCGTCCGGCGACGGCGCCCGCGACGGTGGTGGATTCCGGCGCGACCCTCGACCTGTCGGAGTCGTTCGATCGCGCCTGGCTGCGCGTCGGCCTCGCGCTCGACCGCACCAACTTCACGGTCGACAATCGCGATCGCGAAAAGGGCATCTACTACGTGCGCTACGCCAACTCGATGGAAGAGCTGAAGCGCGACGGCCTGTTCGGCAAGCTGTTCTACGGCGGCCCGACGGCCGCGAAGCCTGGCAAGGAGTTCCTCGTCAACGTGCGTCCGCAGGGCGATGCGAAGACGCAGATCGCGGTGGTCGACGCGAACGGCCAGGTCGACAACTCCTCCGATGCGCAGCGCATCATCTCGCTGCTGCACGCGCAGTTGAACTGAGGTGCGCTTCGCGAGCCTGGGAAGCGGCAGCGAAGGGAACGCGCTGGTCGTCGAGGCCTCCGACGGCGTCACGACCACGCGCGTCCTGCTCGACTGCGGTTTTTCGGGGAAAGAGATCGAGCGCCGGCTTGCGCGCCTCGATCTGCGCGTCGACCAGCTCGACGCGATCCTGATCACTCACGAACACAGCGACCACATCGGCAGTGCGCTGACGCTCGCGCGCCGCGCGGCGCTGCCGCTCTACATGAGCTGGGGCACCGCGCGCGCCGTGGGCGCCGATGCGGCCGACATCGATCTCCACGTGTTGTGGGGCGACGAGGCGGCGCCGCTCGGCGATCTGTGCCTGCATCCCTACACCGTTCCCCACGATGCGCGTGAACCGCTCCAGTTCGTGTTTTCGGACGGCGCGCATCGGCTTGGCGTGCTGACCGACGTCGGCACGGCGACGCCGCATATTTGCGCGACGCTGGGCGGCTGCGACGGCCTCGTGCTCGAATCCAACCATGATGTCGCCATGCTGGCGGGCAGCCGCTATCCGGCCTCGCTGAAGGCCCGGATCGGGGGCAATCACGGCCACCTGAGCAACGAGGCGGCGGCGGAGATTCTCGCGTCGCTCGATCGCACGCGCCTGCAGCATGTGGTCGCCGCTCACCTGAGTCAGCAGAACAACCTGCCGGAGCTGGCGCAGGCGGGGCTCGCGGGGGCGCTGGGCGGGCAGCCCGACGACGTGCGGGTGGCGTCGCAGAGCGACGGATTTGATTGGCTCTGCTTGCGTTAGGCTTTCAGTGGCGATGCGTGGCGCGTTTTTCGCGCCCATAAAAAAACCGGCCCGAAGGCCGGTTTTTTTCAGCTGATGCTGACCCTGCGACTTACTGGCTTGCGCCCGAAGCCGGAGCGGCCGTCGCTGCCGAAGCAGCCGACGCCACTGCAGCAGCTGCATCGCTTGCAGCAGCCGACACGCTCGAAGCAGCGTCCGTCGCTGCAGCAGCAGCCGTCGAAGCAGCCGAAGCAGCAGCAGCCGAAGCGTCGCTAGCAGCCGAAGCAGCTTGATCAGCGCTCTTGTTGCACGCAGCCAGTGCAACAGCAGCCAACAGGGAAGCTACGAGGAGGGATTTCTTCATGATCACGTCCTTTTATGGTTAAAGGTAAGCAACAGCGCGAAACAATACCGGTAATGTGCTCCAACACCGACCTGGGCCGCTGGTGGAGATGCACTTTCAAGAGCGTGAATCTTCCCTACGGCTTGGGCGGAAATTATATGCACTTTCCTATCGACCGTCGACAAATCCGGGGTCAATACGTTGTCTTTCCCATACAAATTCCGCTTTGCATGGGCTGACGAATCAGCAACTTTACTCCAGCTTGCCGACCCGTATCCAGCCCGCACGATACCATTCGTGCAGCAAGGCTGTCATTGCAGGGTCGCCAGATAGTGTTACAAAGCGTTTCGCCCCCATCTGGCGAGTATTGGCCACCTCCGGCAGCCATTTTGAGGCCGTTTGAAGCGGGTTTTCCTCGCCGTTGATGAAGTACGAGCGCGCGTTATACAACAACGCGGTCCTTCTGTCGAGTCGTAAGCCTTCGCGGGCCGCCCGGGCCGCGAAGGCGGCCTCGCCGAGCACGCGGGCGGGGGGCTCGAAAACGACGTTCGGTTTGGGTTCGCTCAGATAACAACCGAGGAATTCACCAATGTCGCGATCGCTCCATTTGATGCTGGAGAGCATGGCCGTCACGCGCTCGACCATCGCGGGCGGCAGTTGCGCGGGCGTGTCCACGGCCGGCTGGCCCGGATCGCGGTACGCCGCGTCGGCGCGCGCGCCCGTGCGCACGCCGCCGCGCTCCGCCAGATGATAGAGGAACTGCGCGCCCAGCTCGCCCGCGGACGGCGCGCGGAAGCCGATCGAGCAGGTCATGCATTCGCCCTCGGCGAGGCCGTCATGGGCGATGTGGGGCGGCAGGTACAACATGTCGCCCGGTTCCAGCACCCATTCGTCGGTCGGTTCGAAGTGTTCGAGGATCTTGAGCGGCACGCCCGTCTGCAGCGACAGGTCGGTTTGCGCGCCGATGCGCCAGCGGCGCTTGCCGTGAACCTGCAGCAGGAACACGTCGTACGAGTCGAAGTGCGGCCCGACGCCGCCGCCGTCCGTGGCGTACGAGATCATCAGGTCGTCGAGGCGCGCGTCGGGGATGAAGCGGAAGCGTTCGAGCAGCGCGCGCGCATTGTCGTCGTGCAGGTCGAGCCCCTGGATCAGCAGCGTCCACGCGCGGCGCGTGACGCTCGGCAACTGCTCGGCCTCGAACGGGCCGTGCTCGAGTTGCCAGCGGTTGCGAAAGTGCGTGATGAGGCGCGCTTCCGCATCGTAGTCGCCGGCCAGTTCGAACAACGCGTCGCGCGACAGCGGCGCCGTGACGTCGGGTATTGCCTGACGGATGAGCAAGGGCTTTTTCTGCCAGTATCGGCGCATGAATTGCGCGGGCGTCAGGCCGCCGAGCAGCGGCGTCGGCGCGTCGGGCCGCGGTGCGCCGACACTTGCGCGCGCACGGCCGGACGGTTCGACTTGGGACCGTTTGGGCATCGTATAATGAGATTTGTAATTGGGAGAATTGGATGAAAATCGCAAAAAACACTGTGGTCTCGGTCACGTACAAGCTGTCGGACGCACAGGGCAACCTTATCGAGGAAAGTGACGAGCCGATGGTGTATCTGCACGGCGGCTATGATGGCACGTTCCCCAAGATCGAGGAACAGCTCGACGGGCATGAGCCGGGCTTCGAGACGCAGATCCAGCTCGAACCGCAGGATGCCTTCGGCGATTACGATCCGGAACTGGTGAAGATCGAGCCGCGCGAGCGTTTCCCGGAGCCGCTCGAAGTCGGCATGCAGTTCGAAGGCACGCCGGAAGACGGCGACGAGGAAGTGGATTCGCTGATCTACACGGTGACGGACGTCGCGGAAGACAAGGTCGTGCTCGACGGCAACCATCCGCTCGCCGGCATGGCGCTGCGTTTCGCGTTGACGGTCAAGGACGTGCGCGAAGCGACCGAGGATGAGATCGAACACGAGCACGCGCATGGCGCGGAAGGCCTCGAGATCGTCGACGAGGATGAAGACGACGAGTCGAACGATCGCGACTCAGGGCGTACCTTGCATTGAGCCCGGCGCCGTCGCGCCCGACTGCGGTTCGGGCGCGCGGTAGTCGGGATGTTCATGCGCGGGCGGCATGGCGTCGCTCGCGCCCGGATCGGGCAGATCCGGCAGCGCGGGGATTTCCGGCATCGGCGGCAACGGCGTCTCGTCGCGCGGTGCGGCGGGCAGCGCGGGCGGTTGAGGCAGCGACTTCGGCACGGCCCGCACGCCGACGCTGAACATCGGTTGGCGCCCGGGATTGACGTCGATCCGCAACCACTGCGTGAGACGTTGGTGCGACGCCACCGCGATACGCGTCAGGTTCGTCACCAGTTCCCCCTTGTCGTCACGCAACGGACGATCGATCCGGAACCCGTCGGCGAGCGGCTCGCCGCTTGCATGCACGATCAGCACCGGCCGGCGGAAAGTCGCCGCGGCCTTCACCAGCGCTCGCTTCAACTCACGGAAACCGTCGCGGTTGCGCGGCCGGTTGAAGCGCAGCCAGGCAAAGCGGTCCGCGCGCTCGTAGCGCTCGAACTGCGGATCCCCTTCCATGAAGATCACGAGCGCGCGCGCGTCGCGGCGCTTCGCGTATTCGGCCGCGTGGTCGATCCAGAACCCGTTGGCGATCACCCGGTCCTCGAATTCGCCGTTGCGTCCGCCCGCGATCAGATAGCGGTTGTTCGGCGCGGGTGCGTTGAGGCCGACGTACACCGTATCGCCCTGCACCCAGCGGACATTCTCGCGGTACGGCCGGAAGCGGGGCACTTCGCTCTCGCGCGTCAGCGGCAGCGGGGTCTGGCCGAGCGTGGCGGGATCGGAGAACAGATCCTGGCGCAGGAAATCGAGCCGCTCGACCGGATCGTAGCCGCCCAACGCCGCTGCGCCGCACGCGGCCCAGTCGGCCTGCCCGGGCACGAACACGAGCGGGATGCGCGATGCGTTGAAGAGCGCGAGACGCTGCTCGTACAGCGCATCGCGGCAGGCTTCGCGCGCACCCTTCAGGTTGCCGTCGTAGACGATGAACGACACCGAGCGGTCGCGCCCGATCGCGTCCAGCAGGCGTTGCGCGGGCGCTTCGTCGGTGGGCGTGTCGAACACGCTCGTCAGCACCGCGAACGCATAGGCGCTGCCGCGCGCCTCCGGCGCGGCAGCCGCCGGGCCGGTCAGCATGGCGGACAGCGCGAGCGCGAGCAACGGCGGGCGCCAGGAGGCGCCGCGCCGCCGCGCGGGATGCTCAACGTTGCGCATCCGCTCCATCCGCGCGGGCCAGCGCGTGCAGCTCGTACAGCAGATCGAGTGCGTCGCGCGGCTTCAGATCGTCGGGATCGAGCGCGAGCAGGCGGGTGAGCGCCGGATGCGCGGGCGTGTCGTGGGATGGCGTGGGCGTGTCGTCCGCGTCCTCGAACACGGCGGGCGCGGTGAACAGGTCGAGTTGCGGTGTGGCGTGGCCCGCGGACTGCTGTTCGAGGTAGGCCAGGTGCTTGCGCGCCGCGCGGATCACGGGCGTGGGCACGCCCGCCAATTGCGCGACCTGCAGGCCGTAGCTCTGGTTCGCCGGGCCATCGTTGACCGCGTGCAGGAATACGATGCCGTGGCCATGCTCGACGGCCGACAGGTGCACGTTCGCGGCATGCGGGAATTCCGACGGCAGCTGGGTCAGCTCGAAGTAGTGGGTGGCGAACAGCGTGTAGCACGCGTTGTGCGACAACAGGTGGCGCGCGATCGCCCAGGCGAGCGCGAGGCCGTCGAAGGTCGACGTGCCGCGGCCGATCTCGTCCATCAGCACGAGGCTGTGCGGGGTCGCGTCGTTGAGGATCGCGGCGGCCTCGGTCATCTCGACCATGAAGGTCGAGCGGCCGCCCGCGAGATCGTCGGCTGCGCCGATCCGCGTGAAGATGCGGTCGATCGGGCCGAAGCGCGCGGCGCGGGCCGGCACGTAGCTGCCGACATAGGCCATCAGCGCGATCAGCGCGGTCTGGCGCATGAAGGTGGACTTACCGCCCATGTTCGGGCCGGTGATCAGCAGCAGCTTGCGCTCCGGGTTCAGGCGGCAGTCGTTCGCGATGAACTGCTCGACCTGCGCCTCGACGACCGGATGGCGGCCTTGCTCGATCTCGATGCCGATCTCGTCGGAGAAGGCCGGCGCGACCCAGTCGAGCGCGCGCGCGCGTTCGGCGAACGCGCCGAGCACGTCGAGTTCCGCCAGCGCGGCCGCGACCCGCTGGCACGATTCGATGAACGGCAGCAGCGCCTGCAGCACCGCGTCGTACAGCGCGCGCTCGCGCGACAGCGCGCGTTCCTGCGCGGACAGCGCCTTGTCCTCGAAGGTCTTCAGCTCGGGCGTGATGTAGCGCTCGGCGTTCTTCAGCGTCTGGCGGCGTCGGTAATCGTCCGGCACCTTGTCGGTCTGGCCGCGCGTGACCTCGATGTAGAAGCCATGCACCTTGTTGTACTCGACGCGCAGATTGCCGATGCCGGTGCGGGTGCGCTCGCGCGTCTCGAGGTCGATCAGGAACTGGCCGCAGTTTTCCGAGATGTCGCGCAGCTCGTCGAGGTCGGCATCGTAGCCGCGCGCGATCACGCCGCCGTCGCGCACCATCGCGGCCGGCTCCTCGGCGATCGCGCTTTGCAGCAGGTGCAGGCACTCCGCGGGCGGTTCGAGCGCCGCTTCGAGACGGGCGAGCGCGGCGGCGTTCGGCGCGATCGCCGCGACGCGCGCGCGCAGTGTGGGCAGCGCGGCGAAGGTGTCGCGCAGGCTCGACAGGTCGCGCGGCCGCGCGGACAGCAGCGCGAGCCGGCCGGTGATGCGTTCGACGTCGGCGATCTGCCGCAGCGCGCTGCGCAGGCCGTCGAGGCCGTCGTGCGCGGGGGCGTCGAGCAGCGCGCCGATCGCCTGCTGGCGGTGTTGCGCGGCGACCGACGCGCGCGGCGGGTGATGGAGCCAGTGGCGCAGCAGGCGGCTGCCCATCGTGGTGCAGCAGGCATCGAGCAGGGAGAACAGCGTGGGCGATTCGGTGCCGCGCAGGGTCTCCGTGAGTTCGAGATTGCGCCGCGTGGCCGGATCGAGCCCGATGTACTCGGATTCGTTCTCGACTTTCAGGCTGCGCACGTGGCGCAATTGCTGGCCCTGCGTGGCCGCCGCGTAGAGCAGCAGCGCGCCGGCCGCGCCGCAGGCGCTCGTCAGCGAATGCGCGCCGAAGCCTTCGAGGCTCGCGACGTCGAGCTGGTCGCACAGGCGCTGGGTGCCCGAGGCGATGTCGAAGTGCCAGGCCGGCACGCGCCGGACCGCGCCGATGCCGGGCGGCAGCGCCTGCGCGTCGGCCTCGGCGGCGAGCACTTCCGCGGGGCGGATGCGTTCGAGCGCCGCGCCGAGCTGCTCGGGCGGCAGCTCGGCGAGGCGCAGTGCGCCGCTCGCGAGATTGAGCCAGGCGAGGCCGAGGGTGGACGGCACGCCGCGCTTGTTGTGGCCGACGCTGAGCGCGAGCAGGAAGACGTCGGTCTTGTCGGACAGCAGCGCGGCGTCGGTCAGCGTGCCGGGCGTGACGACGCGCACGACCTTGCGTTCGACCGGCCCCTTCGAGGTGGCCGGATCGCCGATCTGTTCGCAGATCGCGGCGGACTCGCCGAACTTGACGAGCTTCGCGAGGTATTGCTCGACCGCGTGGTGCGGCACGCCCGCCATCTTGATCGGCGTGCCGGCCGAGGCGCCGCGCTGCGTGAGCGTCAGGTCGAGCAGGCGGGAGGCTTTTTCCGCGTCTTCGAAGAACAGTTCGTAGAAGTCGCCCATCCGGTAGAAGACGAGCGTATCGGGATGATCGGCCTTGATGCGGAGATACTGCTGCATCATGGGAGTGACGTTTGCGGGTACGTCGGTGGGTTGGATGCTCATGGTGCTCGGGAAAGTTACTTTGGTTGCCCGAGTTTACCAGTGGCGAGGACGCGCCCGCGCGCAGATGGCCTTTCGACTAGATGCCGGAGGGGGCGAGCGGCGGCTGGCGGCCAGAACCAGACGTTTGGCGTTTAGAATTGCGCTCCACACGAGCGAGACCGTCTAACACACGACATAGATCCCAATGAACAAGCGCACTCACACAAAAATCGGGCTTGCGACCGCGGTTTTCGTCATGGCCTCTCTCGGAGCATGTTCGCGTGGAAATGGCGATCAAGAGGTCGCGACCAGCACCACGAACACGAGTGCACAGTCCGACGAGGATCGAGCAGTTGCCGAAGGAAAGAAAATCGGCCATGTCCTGCCATTCAAGATTTGTAGGCTGGCCGTCAATGATCAGTTCACCAACAGGTACACGCTTGAGCAGGCTGAAATTCGCGTATCAGCATCCGCAAAACCCGAAGATTGGTTCGCCACGGCAGTGTCCGCCGCCGAATATTTGGCAGATGCTGGGGTAGCCGAAGCCGTCGAACTTAATGTTACGCGCGACGACTTGCCTACCGAGGGCGTGGCCGGTCAGTATGCGTGGCTCGCCCAAATCAATATAGGCCGTGATGCCGAGCAGTCGAACGGGCAAAAGCTCCCGTACGACTGGAGCTCGTTCAAGCCAATATTTAGGAGCGCGGAGCGTGCAGCCCCTTGGGAAAGCATCGCTATCCGCGATGCATTTGATGCCTTGCCGGAACGCCTTCAAGATCAGGATAAGGCACGCGAGGCAGCCGCACGGATTAAGAAGCAGATGGGGTTGAATTATTTGCCCGATCTTTCACTCACGGGGCCAGTTTTCAGTGGCAATGCCTTGGAAAATCGCAAGCTCAATGATTACCACGTTGAGGCAGGGGCTGATGCTGTGAAGCAGCTTGATCACCTGAAGGAATTGGCGCGAGGAGAACCAGTTCACGATCTGGAATGCCCTGACTGGCACATTTGACGCGCATAACCGAAAGACTGCTTCGGGTCGGGAGCGGACGTCCCTGAAAATGGCTGGCGTAGGTTTCGGCGTAGCTTTATGAGCGAGGCCCCGTCAGATAAGGCGAAGTTACCGATGCATCATGGGAGTGACGTTTGCGGGTACGTCGGTGGATTGGGTGCTCATGGTGCTCGAGAAAGTTGCTTTGATCGCCCGAGTTTACCAGTGGCGAGGACGCGCCCGCGCGTAGATGGCCTTTCGACCAGATGCCGGAGAGGGCGAGCGGCGGCTGGCGGCCAATAAGAGTCCGTCGCTCTGTAGCACTGAACGGCTGCACCCTGGTCAACGCGGGCGCTTAGATTGCGGGGTTAACTGGCTGCGAACACTATGCTCGATTGTGTTGATACCAGCATTAGACGTGCATGGAGCGTGTATCCCCGATACTCGAACGCGGTGTTTCACATATCTGCCAGCTAACAATAAAAAATAAAATTGAAATTAGCCAGTGAACATCCTCCGACTTTTGCCCGAACGGGAGCGGTCGATATATCGCTCATCATCGCGGCGATGTGCGTTATCTATTGACAATGCAATTTTCGTAGGGCGGGGGGCCTACCGAGCTTAGCGATCTTACCTTAAGCTTGAGCCGATACGTCGAAAGAACCGTTGCTGTTTGGACGTACCCGGGATCCTCCTCCATCTCGCCCGTTTGGGATCGATAAAATACTGTCGCTGCGGTTTCTGCCAAAGTGCTTTGCGGATCGCTTTGTACCTCCTTCCATTGCGACACCGGGCACGGTGACGAAAACAACGAAGGATCTAATACATATAGTTCACTTTGGCCAGACACCTGCACAATGGGGGCGACGTGCCAGCCCCACGAGACCGCGCACGTCGGATTGTTCACGGTCGAGACTTGCAGATCACCGTAATTCCAAATTTTTCCCGGCTGCTTGCCAGCACCTTCGATCAAGCGGCACATTTGGCTCGCACGTCCCCAGCAGCCATCATCGGGATAAAGGAATGGAATACAAGTTCCAGGAACTGTAAGCGGATCGCAGGACTGCCCTGCTACTAGAGTGAAAAATTCAGTAGCCTCTTGAAGCGTAATCGCACTAAGAGCAGGGGTTTCGAGCGACAGAGCAGCCGGCCCCGCCGCACCCAGTGGCGGCGCCTTTGCGGTCCACGTTCGCACGTCAATAATTTCGTGACTGTCATCTTCCGTAACGGCGATTAGCGTCTTCTGCTTCTGAGCAGTTTGGAGCGAACTCAAAAGAGCCGCGAATTCCGCGTTTGATCGACGCAAAAAATGCTGGGCGTGTGAGATTTTTAGCTCAATACGCACGTCACCTGTTTTGAGCGGTTGAATTGCTGACACGTGGACAACAATCGGTATTAAGACCCGCGCTACCAAGGACTGAGGATCCGTTTCCACGTATATGGGCACAGACATTCTTTGGGCATCCTCGATAAGCTTAAGATGGCTCACCGCGCGCTGATCAGCCATATGAATACGTGCAACATCGCCATTCTCGAAATGGATAGCTGTCTCAGATACACCGATGGTTCCAAGCACCTGTTGTACATGGGCTACACGTTCAACTATCGCGGTTCTGTTAGTCATTGCTCATCCCTCGTGCTGCAGCGTGCCGGACAACTGAAAAATGCGCTCTTGTTGAAATATATTTGGCCCCTGTTCAACAGCTAGGGCATAGGGGTTAATCCAATCGCGGCACCAAAGGAAATTCGTATCCGCAAGTCTGGCATTTATCCGAAACTTGTGTGGCGTAGGATGTCTGCGAAAAATTCCTGGTTTCCGTCGCAGTCACATCGCAGACAGGACAGTGCTTAAATATCTTCGTATCACCAACTTGCTCATAGTGAGCAGTAGTGTTTTCCATAATAAGAGAGGTATATCCGAGCTTTTGCAAATACTGATGAAATGAATCTTTACGCCAAGCGTCCGCGGCGCTGAGATCTTGCCAGTAACTGTCTTCGAGCAATAACGACGAGTCAGCAATATTTCGCCAGAAATCGACTGCAATGAACCCTGGATATGTCTTTGCCTTTGCAATCACTTGAGGTAAAACCTGAGAAAATTTAGCCTCTGCTTCCGGCGAAAGAAAGCGAGCGGCCATTTTTATTAAAAACATTTAAATCTCCAATTGATTTAGATAAGTCGATGCCGACCTCTCCAATTGATGCGATATGACGCGTGGTTAAGATTGATGCCTTCAAGACGCTCTGGTATGTTTCCACCACGTTATCTGGTGAAATACGCAGCTATGGGAAAAATTTAGTGCAGTTTCTAAAAAAATCAAGCCGCGTACTGTCCATAGAAGAGTACGCCTGAGCTACTGTCGTTGAGTTGCCAACGGCCGCTTAACAGCAGACTTGCGACACCTGCTTAATTGGGGGTACGTGACCGAGATGGGTCGGGAGCGGACGTCCCTGAAAATGGCCGGCGTAGGTTTTGGCGTAGCTTTCTGTTCAAAGCCGCTTCAGATAAGGCGCAGTTACCGATGCATCATCGGCGTATGGTTCTCCAGGTCGCGCAGCGCGCGCGACGCCGCGTTGGGGGCGTCGTTGGAGCCCGGCGCGGGCGCGGTCGGGTCCATTTGCGGTTCTGCACTAACGGGCGTGTTTTCCATCAACTGTGAATTCGGTGCGTGGGATCCCGGGGCGCAGGCCGTGGCGGCGCGCGGGGGGATCCGCTGGTGAGCGGAAGGCTTGGGTAACAGGCGCTAGTTTACATGGGTGGAGACGGTGGGGTGAGGTCGTCCGTGCGGCTAACGATCGTGACGGCGGCGTGGGGGGCTTGCAGGCGGGCAGAGGCGGCGTGTCTCCGGGCGGCCAGAGGGCGGGTTGAGGCGTTTAGTCACGACAGTCTACGTGCTTTCGAGCATGTCCTGCGCCAGATGAGCCATGTGGTTCGGCCGTCAGGCGATCGCGTGCAGGCAGCCAGCGTTCAAATGCAGGTAGGGTGAACAAGGGCGCGGGGTCGGCGGCATGGCGTGGCGCAGAGGGGCGCCGAATGCATGCGGATGCCTGCGCGCCTGATCGGTCAAGGCGCGTGTGCTCATCCGCCGCGCTGCGCGTGGTTTTTTCTGCAGAGTTAGGTCGATGGAGCGCGGCGTCCGACGACGACAGCGCTGTCGATTGAGGCGAACTTGAACACCGCGCGGGCAGGTGAAGTGTGTCGAACCTTGAATTCACACGCTCGTATCGGGGGCGCTCATCCCGCCCGGTGAGCCGGATTTCGACCCGGCTCGCCATTCCGACATGCCCGGGGTAGTCTATCGGCGGCGGCCGGGATCAATGCGCGCGCCTCCCGGAGTGGATGCCGTGTGAGCGCGATCCGCAGATGCGGCATCCAGTCCACTCCGGGCATCACTTCGGATGGCTGTTCGTCGGCGCTTGCCCGCGGCGCCGACGCACCCACGCGACGCCATGATTCGCGCGGGCTGAAGGCCGCATTGGCGGATGATGGAAGTATTCGGCGCATGAGCATCCAAGGAGACAGCCATGTTGAAACAGGCCATTCCGAACCTCTTCGTCCAAGACTTCCAGGCGGCGCTCGCCTATTACACGGGACCACTTGGCTTTCATCCATTGTTCGTCTTCGGCGAACCCCCTTTCTACGCTCACGTGGCGCGTGACGAGGCGATTCTGGCAATCCGTCACGTGTGCCGGTCTGTCATCGATCGCGCTGCCGGCGAGGACTTGCTGAGCGCGTTCATCGAGGTTTCTGACGTCAACGTCCTGCACGATTCACTGCAAAAGGCCGGCGCTCGGATTTGGCAAGCGCCGCGCGACGAGCCTTGGGCAATGCGCAGCCTGATCGTCAACGATGTCGACGGCAACCTGATCTGCTTTGCGTCCAATCTGGCGAGCAAAACGGCAAACGTGGCCGCTTAGCGTGCCGTTTTGAACCCTCCGACGGCCTCCGCGATTTCGAGGTGCGCGCCTCGGTCCGGGCACCTTGTCGAGCGGCGCGCATATCGTCTCGACGTCCGACGATTGCGGGGCAGTGCAGGGGCTTGCAGGCGGGTAGCAAGCAGGCCGGGTTCGTTTCCGGGCGACATCTCGGCGGGCGTCCTTCGCGCCACGCGCCGGATCACGCGACCTGATCCTCGCGATCCTCCACGGCCCCACGCTCCTCGCGTTCCACCGTCCAGGTATGAATCGGCGCATGCCCCGGACGCTCCCACTCGGGCGGCATCCAGAAGTGCTTCAAACGCTGCGCCAGCGGCCCGGGCGCCAGCGCGTCGCGCCACATATCCACGAACTCATGCAGATTCAGCACGACCCAGCTGTAGCTCTTGATCTGATGCGGAATGCCGTACGCCACCTTCTCGCGCTCGACGACGTAAGTGCCGAACAGATGATCGTAGATCATCAACACGCCGCCGTAGTTGCGATCGATGTACTGCGGATTGCGCCCGTGGTGCGCGCGGTGGTTCGAGGGCGTGTTGAGCAGCCATTCGAGCACCGGATGCAGCTTCGGCACGGTCTCGGTATGCACGAACCACTGGAACGCGAGGTTCAGGCCGAGCATCGCCGCGATCACGGCCGGGTGCACGCCCAGCAGCACCGGCGGAATGAAGAACAGCCACACGCCGATCACGCCGTTGAGCACGCTCTGTCGCGCGGCGGTGCTCATGTTCATGATCTCCCCGCTGTGGTGCGAGACGTGCTGCGTCCAGAACCAGCGGATCCGGTGCGCGCTGCGGTGATACCCGTAGTAGCAGAGTTCCTCGACGAGGAAGATGAGCGGCAGCGTCCACGCGTTGATCGGCACCGTCAGCAGCCGATGCTGCCAGATGAAGGTCGTGAAGGTGGCGAGGAACGCGAGATTGGCCGCGAATTCGGCGAGGTAATAGACCTGGCCCAGCGCGAGATTGGCCAGCACCTCCTTCCAGTAGAACCGTTGCCCGCGCTCGGCCGCCTGCCATGCGCCGCTGCGGCGGCGCACCCAGACCCATTCGAGCAGAAAGCTGAGCCCGAACGCCGGCAGCCCGGCGATGAGCACGATCTGCATCCAGTCGAAATAGGGAGCCATGTTCAGGTTGGCCCACTCAATGAACGTGTGCATGACGACACCTCGGGTCTCGATGAATGGGGCATCTTCCGCTGCCGAGCCGGCGCTGTATTGACATAGAATTTTCGTTTTTGACGATTTGCGCCACGGAGGTGAGGTCGTGACGGCCGATGTCTACGTGTGGGGCGGACTGGCGGGGCTGCTGCTGAGCTACCTGGACGACTGCGATCTCCCGGCCCCCGAATTGCGCGTCGCCCTCAAGCCCTACGCAGCCAGCCAACGCATGCCCATCACGGTCTGGTGGGCGCTGCTGGAACGCATGGCGCAGGTTCAACCGCTGCCCGCCCTGGGCCTGCGGATCGGCTCGCACGCCGAAGTGCGTCACCTCGGCGTGCTCGGCTATCTGGCGGCGTCCTGCGACACCCTGGGGCAGGCCCTGCTGCGGTTCCAGCGCTTCCAGCCCCTGCTGCACAATCACGCGCCGAGCTTCGTCAACGAACAGGGCCGGGAGCTTCGCGTCAGCTGGGACGCCTCCTACGGGCAGTCCACGCAGTTGTCGAACGAAGTGCTGGTGGCGGGCCTGATCCGGATTACCCGGACGCTGACCGGTCGGGCCGGGCTCGCGCCCATGCAGGTGGATTTTCCGGGCGGCGAGCCGGCCGATTCCACCGTTCACGCGGCGCTGCTCGGCTGTCCGGTGCGCTTCGGCGCGCCCGTGCTGCTCGTGCATCTGCCTCGGGCTGCGCTGGATCTGCCGATCACGGGCGGCGATCCGCACCTGCATGCCGTGCTCGATCAGCAAGCGGAAGCGCTGTTGCAGGTATTGCCGCAACCGGACAATTTCCTGAACCAGTTCCAGCAACTGATGGCCGATACGCTGCGGGAAGGCGAACCCGCGCTGGAGCAGGTCGCCCGCCGGATGGGGGTGCCTGCGCGCACGGTCTATCGACGTTTGCAGGAACGCAACCTGACCTACAAGGGCTTGCTGAATCAGCTGCGCTTTCAACTGGCCCGGCGCTATCTGGCGGATCGGCGCTTGTCCTTGCCCGAGATCGCCTTGATGCTCGGCTATTCCGAGCAGAGCGCGTTCACGCGCGCCTTCAAGAGCTGGTGTGGGCAAACGCCGTTGCATTACCGGAAGGCGCACGCGGACGACGCGGTTTGAGCGGGCGCGGCGTTCCGGATCCAGTCCGATGCCGTCGCGGCGGCGGCGATCGATTGCGCCTGCTCATCGCGATGGCGGCGAGAGGGCGGCCCGCATCCCCGGCGGCGGATGCGGGGCCGGCGTTGTTCGCGAGCGCCGGACGTCCACGCCACGCGTGCGATGCGGCTGGCGCTGGGAGCGCTGACTGACGCGTCGCATCTCGCATCGGCGCGGCACAGCGGGCGCGCGGCGATCAGCGATCGGGACGCCCGCGTGCGGATGCCTCTGGCCGTCTCCAGCGGCGCACGAAACAAACGTCGCACGCTCATCCGTGACGCAAGAAACCACGGCTTCACCAATGAAAACGGCCCGCGTCGCAGGACGCGACGCGGGCCGTGCAGGCCGGATGCGGAGGTTTATTCCGCGGCCGGGCGCATGTGCGAATAGCGGTTCAGGATCGGGATCATCTGCGCGTACAGCTTCGGATTCGCGGCGAGGACCTCGCGGCGGTCGAGGAAGTCGGCGTCGCCCAGGTAGTTGCCGACGAGCCCGCCCGCCTCAGTGATCAGCAGGCTGCCCGCGGCGATGTCCCAGGCGTTGATGCCTTGCTCGAAGAAGCCGTCGAGACGGCCGGCCGCCACGTTGGCGAGGTCGAGCGCGGCGGCGCCCGGGCGGCGCAGGCCGGTGCAGGCCTGGGTCATTTCCATGAACAGGCGGCTGTAGGCTTCGAGGCCGTCCTTCTCGCGGAACGGGAAGCCCGTGCCGATCAGCGCGTCGGCGAGGCGGTCGCGCCGGCCGACGCGGATGCGACGGTCGTTCAGGTAGGCGCCGCGGCCGCGCGTGGCGGTGAACAGGTCGTTGTTGTTCGGATCGTAGACGACAGCCTGCGTGATCACGCCCTTGTGCGCGAGCGCGATCGATACGCAGTAGTACGGAAAGCCGTGGATGAAGTTGGTCGTGCCGTCGAGCGGATCGATGATCCACTGGAATTCGGATTCGTTGTCCGACTGGCCCGATTCCTCGGCGAGGATCGCGTGGTCGGGGTAGGCGGTCTTCAGCGTCTCGATGATGGCGTCTTCCGACGCCTTGTCGATTTCCGTCACGAAATCATTGTGCTGCTTCTTGCGGATCTCGATCAGATCGAGATCGAGCGAGGCGCGGTTGATGATCTGCCCGGCGCGACGCGCGGCCTTGACAGCGATGTTGAGCATGGGATGCATGAGACTGAATCCTGGAGCTGGCGGCGCGAGGCGCCACGATAGTGGATCGAACCGGGCGAAGCGGTGCCGGCTGGTCTGACCGGGGCTGGGCACGCATTTCGTCGACGGAGGACGCGAATTGACAAAGAACGATGCGCGGCCACCGAGGGCGGCTGCCGCGCGTGAAGCCGTGATTTTACCTGAGTCGCGCCGTATTTTCGCGAAACGGCGAGACCAACCCCGGTCGGCCGTCCGGACGAGCGGGGCGGCGGGCGCTTTGGCGCTACCATAGCGGGATTCGAACTGAATGAACCGCACTGTTTTGGAACCTATGCAGAATCCCTCCGCGCCCGCCGGCGGCGCGGCATCCTCCGGCCCCGCGCGGGGCGGTTTCACGTCCACCCGCTTCGTGCTCGTCGAGCCGAGCCATCCCGGCAACGTCGGCGCGGCGGCGCGCGCGCTGAAGACGATGGGCTTTTCGCGGCTGGTGCTGGTCGCGCCGCGCGTGCCCCATGTCCAGAGCGATCCGGAGGCGATCGCGATGGCGAGCGGCGCCGACGACGTGCTCGCGTCCGCGCATGTCGTGCCGACCCTCGCCGACGCGCTGAACGGCGTGCATTGGTCGATCGCGCTGACCGCGCGCTCGCGCGAATACGGGCCGCCGCGGCTCGCGCCGCGGGCCGCGGCCGGCGAAGCGCACCGCCAGGTGGCGACGGGCGACATCGCGCTGGTGTTCGGCAACGAGCGTACCGGCCTGTCGAACGAGCATGTCGAGCGCTGCAGCGCGCTCGCGCATATTCCGGCCAATCCCGCCTACAGCTCGCTCAACCTCGCGCAAGCGGTGCAGGTGCTGGCCTACGAGTTGCGGATCGCGCTCCTCGAGGACACCGGCGCGCCCGTCCCGGATGCCGAGGTCGGCTCGCTCGCGCAGAGCGACGAGATCGAGCGGATGTTCGTGCACCTGGAGAACGCGCTGATCGCGCTCGAATTCCTCGATCCGCGCCATCCGAAGAAGTTGATGTCGCGCCTGCGGCGCCTGTTCGCGCGCACCGGGCTCGAGCGCGAGGAGGTCAACATCCTGCGCGGGATCGCCAAGCATGCGCTGCTGAAGGCGCGCGGCCCGGGCGCGGATCCGGACGCCTGACCCTGCCCACACCATGACAAGCGCGCGCGGTTCCCAACGGGGCCGCGCCCGTTTGTCGCGCCGCGCGCCGTCAATGTCCCTGCCGGCGGCGGGGTGAACGCGGCGCGCCCAGCGCGTTCGCGCGGCAGGTCCTACAATCCGTTCGCATCTCACGAAACGTGATAAGCAAAGCAGCCACGCTGCTATCGCCCACGCCCGGCGGCGCCGCGCCCGGCCTTTTCCTCCGTCGACCATGTTCACGAGACTTCGCGAAGACATCGCCACGATCCGCGCGCGCGATCCCGCCGCCCGCAGCGCCTGGGAGGTGCTCACCTGTTACCCGGGGCTGCACGCGCTGCTGTTCCACCGCGCCGCGCATGCGTGCTGGCGGCGAGGCCGGCGCTGGCTCGGGCGCTTCGTGTCGCAGCTCGGCCGCGCCGCGACCGGGATCGAGATCCATCCGGGCGCGACGCTCGGCCGGCGCGTGTTCATCGATCACGGCATGGGCGTGGTGATCGGCGAGACGGCGGAGATCGGCGACGACTGCACCATCTACCAGGGCGTGACGCTCGGCGGCACCTCGCTCACGCGCGGCGCGAAGCGCCACCCGACGCTCGGGCGCGGCGTGATCGTTGGCGCGGGCGCGAAGGTGCTGGGCGGCTTCACGGTCGGCGACGGCGCCAAGATCGGCTCGAACGCGGTGGTCGTGAAGCCGGTGCCGGCAGGCGGCACCGCGGTCGGCAATCCGGCCCGCGTGGTGATGCCCGCCGACGCGAAGCCCGCCCCCGAGCGCGCGGCGTTTTGCGCCTATGGCATCACGCCGAACGCCGATGATCCGATGTCGCTCGCGATCCACGGGCTGATCGATCATGCGGCGAAGGAAAGCCAGCGGGTCGACGAGATCGTCGCGGCGCTGGAGCGTCTCGGCGCGCGGCTCGAAGCGTTGCAGGGCGCCGACGGCGCCCGTCTCGACCTGCGCCGGCTGTCGGCGGTGCTGGAGGGGCAGGCGCTCGAATCGCGCTGAACGCCGGGTGGGGCGCCGGGCCTGCGCGGCCGAACGCGCGCAGGGGCCGACGCGTGGGGCTCAGTCGAGCGGCAGCGCGTGGATGCCTTCGGCGTCGACGCGCAGATAGCCGCCGCGCCGCGGCCCGTGATCGAGCTCCCAGTCGGGCAGCACCCAGCGCACGCCGTCGGCTTCGAGATGCCGCGCGGGGCGGTGCGTGTGGCCGTGGATCATGGTTCGCGCACCGCTGCGCGCGAACAGCGCGGCCACACCGCGCGCGGTGACGTCGTAGCGCGGCGAGGCCGGCCGCGTGCGGCCCGCTTCGCTGTTCGCGCGCATCCGCTGCGCGAGCCGTTGCCGCCAGCGCAGCGGGCACGACAGGAACAGCCACTGCGCGAAGCCGTTGCGCGCGAACGCGCGGAACACCTGATAGCCGCGATCGGCCGTGCACTGCGCGTCGCCGTGCGCGAGCACGATGCGCTTGCCGAACGCCAGGATCACCGACGGATCGGGCAGCAGCATCGCGCCCGCCGCCTTCATGAAGCGCCGGCCGAGCAGGAAGTCGCGATTGCCGTGCATCACGTAGAGCGCGATGCCGCGTTCGGAGAGGGTATGCATGAGCGCCGCCATGCGGGCGGCGAACGGATCGTCGTCGAGGGTGTCGTCGCCGATCCAGTATTCGAACAGGTCGCCGAGGATGAAGACCGAATCCGCGCTGTCGGCGGTGAAGCGGACGAAATGCTCGAACGCCGCGACGGTGTGCGGGATCGATTCGCTCAGGTGCAGATCGGAAACGAACAGGAACGGGCGTGCCGCATGCGCGAGCGAAGGCTCGCCCGGCACGCCCGCGGAGACGCTTCGCGGCGGTGTTTCCTGCAGCATCGAAGGCCTCCTCGCGCCGCGTCAGACCGCCACGGCCTTTTCGATCACGACGTCGTCGTTCGGCACGTCCTGGTGGAAGCCCTTGCTGCCCGTCTTCACGCCCTTGATCTGGTCGACCACGTCCTGGCCTTCGACGACCTTGCCGAACACCGTGTAGCCCCAGCCTTGCGGGGTCGGCGACGAGTGGTTCAGGAAGTCGTTGTCGTTGACGTTGATGAAGAATTGCGCGGTGGCCGAGTGCGGATCGTTGGTGCGGGCCATCGCGATCGTGTACGTGTCGTTCTTGAGGCCGTTGTTCGCTTCGTTGTCGATCGGCGCGTCGGTCGGCTTTTGCGTCATGCCCGGCGCGAAGCCGCCGCCCTGGATCATGAAACCGTTGATCACGCGATGGAAGATGGTGCCGTCGTAGTGGCCCTTCTTCACGTATTCAAGGAAGTTTTCCACCGTCTTCGGCGCTTTCTCGGCGTCGAGTTCGAGCTTGATGACGCCGTGGTTCGTATGCAGTTCAACCATGATGATTCCTTCGCTGAGGTGGTTTAAATGGCACGCGGCCGGTCGGAACGACGCGGCCGCGCGCGGTCGCCGCCGGGCCTTGCGACCGGCGGCCGGATGATACCGGTTACTTCGAGACGATCGTCGCCGATTCGATCAGGATCGGCTTTTCGGGCACGTCGCGCATCGGGCCGCGCACCGTCGTCGGAGTCGCTTCGATCTTCTTGACCACGTCGAGACCCGACACGACCTTGCCGAACACCGCATAGCCGTTGCCGTCCGGGTTCGGGTAGTCGAGGCCGGCGTTGTCGACCGTGTTGATGAAGAACTGCGCGGTGGCCGAATCCGGGTCGCTCGTGCGCGCCATCGCGATCGTGCCGGTCAGATTCTTCAGGCCGTTCTTGCTTTCGAGCGGGATCGGCGCGCGGGTCGGCTTCTCGTCGAAGTTGGGCTTGTAGCCGCCGCCCTGGATCATGAAGCCCTTGATCACGCGATGGAAGATCGTGCCGCTGTACTGGCCGGCCTTCACGTAGTCGAGGAAGTTGGCGACCGTCTTCGGCGCCTTCTCCGGATACAGCTCGACGCGGATGTCGCCCTGCGAGGTCTTGAACTGCACGACGGGATGCGCGGCGGCCGTTTGCGCGAAGGCGGGCGCGGTCGCGGTCGCGAGAAGGGCGGCGCTGCCAAGCGCCAGCAACAGACGTTTCATAACGATCCTCTGGTTGAATGAACGAACAAGCTGAACGAACAAGCGGGTTGCCGCCGCGCGGGCTTACTGCGACGGCGCGATGTAGGGCGGCGTCGCGAACGACCCCGTCGGGCCGCCGAACTGGAAGGTCGGCGACAGCGGCAGCGTGGTGGTCGACACGTTCGACGCGGCCTCGGCGGCGCGGGCGTGCACCGACGGCGACGCGGCGGCGCCCTTGGGCTTCGGCGGCGGCGTGACGATCTTCTGCAGGTCGGCGAGACGCTGAGCGGTCGCGCCGCTGGTGCGGCCGAGCGATTGCGCGCGCTTGTACGATTCGGCGGCGAGCCGCAGGTACAGGTCGCCGAGGTTCTCGTAGGCGAGGCTGTAGTCCGGGTTCGCCTGCGTGGCCGTGACGAGCGCGGCGCGCGCCTCGTCGTAGCGGCCGTGCTTCGCGTACAGCGCGGCGAGGTTGTTGTACGGCTCCGGCAGTTCCGGGTAGGTTTGGGTCAGCGCGACGAACTGCTGGATGGCGTCGTCGTCGCGGTTCAGGCGCGCGAGCACCGTGCCGCGCTTGAACAGCGCCTGCGCGTCGCGCGGGTTCGTCGCGATGCGGGCGTCGAGCTGCGCGAGCGCCTGCGTCCAGTTTCGGCCCGAGATCGACGCGTCGACGTCCGGGGTGCCGTCGGTGGTCGCCACGGCCTTCTGGGCGTGGGCCGCAACGGCCGGCAGGAACGTCAGCGCGGCGCCCACGAGGGCGGTCGCAACAAGGGTCGCAGCGCTCGGCGCGCGGCCGCGGGGAGATTTCATAGGCTCAGGTCGGAATGTTATACTCCGACCCATTCTAACAAAACGTCCGCGCGTTCCGGCGAGCCGCGGACAGTCTTTTGCCTCTCGTGGCCGTCACCGCCGTGCTTGCTGTCTGACCGCCGCATGTCATGCCGAGGAAGCGCGTGACTCACGGTCGCGCTCGGGTTCCGATCGGGTTCAACATGCAGGGCGAGCATCGCCAGGGCGTTTTCCTTCGGCTCACGTTTCATCTCTATGGAATCACTGCGCATCTACAACACGCTCGCGCGTGACAAGCAAGTTTTCGTGCCGCGCCAGCCTGGCGAGGTGCGCATGTACGTCTGCGGGATCACCGTCTACGACTATTGCCACGTCGGCCACGCGCGGATGATGGTGGTGTTCGACCTCGTGCAGCGTTGGCTGCGCGCGCTCGGCTATCGCGTCACCTATGTGCGCAACATCACCGATATCGACGACAAGATCATCCGCCGCGCGGTCGAGAACGGCGAGACGATCCAGTCGCTGACGAACCGCTTCATCGCCGCGATGCACGAGGACACCGACGCGCTCGGCGTCGAGCGTCCCGAGATCGAGCCGCGCGCAACCGATTTCATTCCGCAGATGCTCGGCATGATCGAGCGGCTCGAGGCGAACGGCTACGCGTATCAGGCGAAGGACGGCGACGTCAATTACTCGGTGCGCAAGTTCGCGGGCTACGGCAAGCTGTCGGGCAAGTCGCTCGAAGACCTGCGCGCAGGCGAGCGGGTCGCCGCGAACGACGCGAAGGAGGATCCGCTCGACTTCGTGCTGTGGAAGCGCGCGAAGGCGGAGGATCCGGCCGGCACGAGCTGGGAATCGCGCTACGGGCGCGGCCGCCCGGGTTGGCATATCGAATGCTCGGCGATGGGCTGCACGCTGCTCGGCGAGCATTTCGACATCCACGGCGGCGGCCAGGATCTGCAGTTCCCGCACCACGAGAACGAGATCGCGCAAAGCGAGGGCGCGACCGGGCAGACCTTCGTCAACTACTGGATGCACAATGGTTTCGTGCAGGTCGACAGCGAGAAGATGTCGAAGTCGCTCGGCAACTTCTTCACGATCCGCGAGGTGCTGGAGCAGTACGACGCGGAAGTCGTGCGCTTCTTCATCACCCGCACGCATTACCGCTCGCCGCTCAACTACAGCGATGCGCATCTCGACGATGCGCGCGCCTCGCTGACGCGCCTCTACACCGCCCTGAAGGACGTCGTGCCCGACGGCGCGCCGCTCGACTGGGACGAGGCGCATGCGCGGCGTTTCGCCGCGGCGATGAACGATGATTTCAATACGCCGGTCGCAATAGCGGTGCTGTTCGAACTCGCCAGCGAGGTCAACCGCACGCTCGCCCCGGCGCTGGCGCGCCAGCTCGGGCGGCTCGCGGGCCTGCTCGGCCTGCTGGGCCGGGAGCCGCGCGCGTTTTTGCAGCAGGCGGCGGGCAGCGCGCAGACGGATGCGCTCGCGGCCGACGAGATCGAGGCGAGGATCGCCGCGCGCGGCGCGGCGAAACACGCGAAGGATTATGCCGAAGCGGACCGGATCCGGGCGGAACTGCTCGAAGCCGGGGTCGCGCTTGAAGACAAACCGGGCGGATCGACTGAGTGGCGGCGCGTATGAGCGCGCCTCGTCTGTCCCACTGATCGACTCGCCAGGTAGGAGGCAAGATGGCAACGGCCAGAAAGGCGCCGGCTAAACGCGCCACGCCGCAATCGTTGGCGGCGGGCAAGACCGCCGGCAAACGCGTGCCGGCCGCGCAAAAGGCGGCCGCGCAGCAGGCCGCGCTGAACGGCGCGGCCCACCCGCCGCGCGGGCGCGGCGCGGCGGCGAAAACCACGCGCGCGAAGCCGAACGGCGAGTGGCACGAGGCTGCGCTGCGCGAGCCGATCGACGCCGAGGCGGCCGATCGTCACGCGCGCGCCGCCGAGGATGCGGCGCAGGCGGCGCAAGCCGACGAGGTGGTGCGGCCTGCCTATTGGGACAAGGCGTGCGCGGATCTCGTCAAGCGCGACCGGATCCTCAAGAAGCTGATTCCGAAGTTCGGCCCCGCGCATCTCGTGAAGCGCGACGATCCGTTCGTCACGCTCGCGCGCTCGGTGGTCGGCCAGCAGATCTCGGTGCCGGCCGCGCAGGCGGTGTGGGAGCGGATCGAGGCGGCCTGCCCGCGGGTCGCGCCGCAGCCGGTGATCAAGCTCGGCCAGGACAAGCTGATCGCCTGCGGCCTGTCGAAGCGCAAGTCCGATTACATCCTCGACCTGGCCAGCCACTTCGTGTCGGGGGCGCTGCACGTCGACAAATGGACGTCGATGGACGACGAGGCGGTGATCGACGAACTCACGCAGATCCGCGGCATCGGCCGCTGGACCGCGGAGATGTTCCTGATCTTCAATCTCTCGCGTCCGGACGTCCTGCCGCTCGACGACCTCGGCCTGATCCGCGCGATCAGCGTCAATTACTTCAGCGGCGAGCCGGTCACCCGCAGCGAGGCCCGCGAGGTGGCGGCCAACTGGGAGCCGTGGCGCACCGTCGCGACCTGGTATATGTGGCGCAGCCTCGACCCGCTGTCCGACGATAGCTGATAAAGGCTATTGCATTTCATTAATCGATAGTTTAGACCCGGTTTTGACGCCGGCGCGCGCAGTTAGAATACGCGCTGCCGCAAGACCCAAGGATTCAAACTCATGAAGACCACTTTTCTGGATTTCGAGCAGCCGATCGCCGAACTCGAGGGCAAGATCGAGGAGCTCCGGTTCGTGCAGGACGACTCGGCTGTCGATATTTCGGAAGAAATCGATCGGCTGTCGAAGAAGAGCCAGCAGCTGACGAAGGATCTGTACGCGAACCTGACGCCTTGGCAGGTGTCGCAGATCGCCCGTCATCCGCAGCGGCCGTACACGCTCGACTACGTGAGTGAGCTGTTCACCGATTTCCACGAGCTGCATGGCGACCGCGCGTTCGCGGACGACCAGTCGATCGTCGGTGGCCTCGCGCGTTTCAGCGGCCATCCGTGCATGGTGATCGGCCACCAGAAGGGCCGCGACACGAAGGAACGCGCGGCGCGCAACTTCGGGATGCCGCGTCCGGAAGGCTATCGCAAGGCCGAGCGCCTGATGCGCCTCGCCGAGAAATTCGGCCTGCCGATCTTCACGTTCGTCGATACGCCGGGTGCGTATCCGGGCGTCGGCGCGGAAGAGCGCGGCCAGTCGGAGGCGATCGGCCGCAACCTGTACGTGATGGCCGAGCTCAAGACGCCGATCATCACGACCGTGATCGGCGAGGGCGGTTCGGGCGGCGCGCTCGCGATCGCGGTGGCCGACAACGTGCTGATGCTGCAATTCGCGACCTATTCGGTGATTTCGCCGGAAGGCTGCGCGTCGATCCTGTGGAAGAGCGCTGCGAAGGCGCCCGAAGCGGCCGAGGCGCTGGGCCTGACCGCGCATCGCCTGAAGGCGCTCGGCCTGATCGACAAGATCGTCAACGAGCCGCTGGGCGGCGCGCATCGCGATCCGAAGGGCATGGCGGCGCTGCTGCGCCGTGCGCTCGCCGACACGCTGCGCCAGTTCCAGGGCATGAGCATCGATGCGTTGCGCGAGCGCCGCTTCGAGCGCCTGATGTCCTACGGCAAGTTCAAGGAAACGATGCCGCGCGCGTGAGCCGCGTCCGCTTCGTCCGACCGGCGCGCCGCGCCACTCCATCGTGATGTCCCCTGCACACCTTCCCGCCGACCGCGTCATCGATGACGCAGTCGGCGCGGCGCTGGCCGTGCTGCCCGCCGACGCGACGATCGCGCTCGCGTACAGCGGCGGCCTCGATTCCACCGTCCTGCTCGATGCCGCCGCGCGTGTCGCGGGGGCGTCGCGCTGCATCGCACTCCATATTCATCATGGCTTGAGCCCGAACGCCGACGCGTGGCGCGCGCATTGCGAGGCCGAGGCGACGCTGCGCGGCGTGCGCTTCGACAGCCTGCGGGTCGAGCTTGGGCGCACCGGTCTCGGCGTCGAGGCCACCGCGCGCGACGCGCGCTACCAGGCGCTCGACGCGCTGTGCGCGCGGCATCGCGCGAGCGTGCTGTGGGTCGCGCAACATGCGGACGACCAGGCCGAGACGGTGCTGTTGCAGCTGCTGCGCGGCGCGGGTATCGCCGGCATCGCGGCGATGGCGCCGCATTACCAGCCCATCGATGCGAGCGTGCCCCGGGCGAGGCCGCTGCTGAATTTGTTGCGCGCGCAACTGGAACAGTATGCCCGGGCGCACGCGCTGCGCTGGATCGAGGACGAATCGAATGCGGATACGCGCTATGCGCGCAATGCGCTGCGCGTGAACGTGCTGCCCGCGCTCACGCCGCATTTCCCGGGCTTTCGCGACGCGCTCGCGCGAACCGCGCAGCACGCGGCGGCCGCGCAGCGGCTGCTCGACGATCTGGCCGCGCTCGATCTCGCGCAGGCGGCGCGCGACGAAGGGCGCGCGTTGTCGCGCGCGGCGCTGCTCGCGCTCGACGATACGCGCGGCGCGAACCTGCTGCGTTACTGGATGCGCACGCTCGGCTTGCCGGGCGCGTCGGCCGCGCGGCTCGCGGAGATGATCCGCCAGTTGCGCGCGGTGGGCGAATCGCACGCGTTGCGCGTCGATCACGCGGGACAGCGGTTGCGCCTGTATCGCGACGAGGTGTCGTGGGAAGCGGCCGCCGACCGTCCGGATCCGGCCGATCGCGACGCGCTCGCCGCGCGCGAGACGCGTTCGCTCGCCTGGCAAGGCGAGGAGATTTGGCGTCTGGCCGACTGGCGGGGCACCTATGTCTTCCATCCGGCGCGCCCGGACGAGCCCGACGCGGTGCCGGTCGCGGCGCTCGCGCGGGCGCCGCTCGTCGCGCGCGCGCGCATGGGCGGCGAACGGATGCGGACCGCGCCCGCCGGGCCGGGCCGCACGCTCAAGAACCTGTTCCAGGAACGCGGCGTGCCCGCGTGGCAGCGCGACGTGCCGCTGTTGTACGTGGGGGACCACCTGTTGTTCGTGCCGAACCTCGGCCTGAACCGCGATCGCGCGATCGGCGCGGCGGAAGGCGCCTGCCGTCGCATCGAGTGGCGGCCGGATCTGCTGATCGCCTGAATGCCGGGGCGCGCGAACCCGGGATTCAGGCGGCCGCTAAAAAGGGACCGTTGACAGGCGGTTGCTTGTCAAGCGTGCGACGTTGGGGTACGCTCAGTCGTTTGCTCGGCTCGGTTTTCGAGCGTTTTGTGCAGGTTTTCCGCGTGACGTACCCGGTTTGCGCGGCTTGATCCGCCTTCCGGGCAACATCGCCACGCCTGCGTGCTGCGTCCCAGCCGTACTTTCCGTCGTTCGTCCACAGCCAAAAGCAGCGTGACTGACCGGCGCCGCGGTTTGTCCAGTTCGCCCGCGCGGTTTCTCCTTCAGTTCAGAACGACAATGGCACTCATCGTACATAAATACGGCGGCACTTCGATGGGCTCGGTCGAGCGCATCAAGAACGTCGCGAAACGCGTCGCAAAATGGCATCAGGCAGGGCACCAGATGGTGGTCGTGCCGTCCGCGATGTCCGGCGAAACGAACCGTCTGCTCGGTCTCGCGAAAGAGATCTCGAGCCAGCCGAGCCCACGCGAGCTCGACATGATTGCGTCGACGGGCGAACAGGTCAGCGTCGGCCTGCTGTCGATCGCGCTGCAGGACATCGGCGTCGAGGCGGTGAGCTACGCCGGCTGGCAGGTGCCGATCAAGACCGACAGCGCGTTCACGAAGGCACGCATCGATTCGATCGACGACGCACGCGTGCGGCGCGACCTCGATGCGGGCAAGGTGGTGATCATCACGGGCTTCCAGGGCGTCGATCCGCAAGGTCACATCACGACGCTCGGCCGCGGCGGCTCGGACACCTCGGCGGTGGCGGTGGCGGCGGCGCTGGATGCGGCCGAATGCCTGATCTATACGGACGTCGACGGCGTTTACACGACCGATCCGCGCGTGGTCGAAGAGGCGCGCCGGCTCGACCGCGTGACCTTCGAAGAGATGCTGGAGATGGCGAGCCTGGGCTCGAAGGTCCTGCAGATCCGCTCGGTCGAGTTCGCCGGCAAATACCAAGTGAAGACGCGCGTGCTGTCGAGCTTGACGGATCCGCAGATCCCGCTCGATGACGAAATGCGCTCGGGTACCCTGATTACTTTTGAAGAAGACGAGACCATGGAAAAGGCTGTCATTTCCGGCATTGCGTTCCAGCGCGACGAAGCCCGTATCGGCGTGATGGGTGTGCCCGACAAGCCGGGCATCGCCTACCAGATCCTGGGCCCGGTGGCCGATGCGAACATCGACATCGACATGATCATCCAGAACCAGAGCGTGCAGGGCAAGACCGACTTCACGTTCACGGTCGGCCGCGGCGACTACCAGAAGGCGATGGACATCCTCACCAACCAGGTGAAGGGGCATGTGAACGCCGAGCAGGTGCTGGGCGACCCGAAGGTGTCGAAGGTGTCGGTGGTCGGCGTGGGCATGCGCTCGCACGTCGGCGTGGCGAGCACGATGTTCCGCACGCTGTCGGAAGAGGGCATCAACATCCAGATGATCTCGACGTCGGAGATCAAGATCTCGGTGCTGATCGACGAGAAGTACATGGAGCTGGCCGTCCGAGCGCTGCACAAGGCGTTCGAACTCGATCAGGCCTGATGAACCTTCCGTGACGCATCGAAAGAAAATGCGTCGCGGAAATTGACGACTCGTTCAGAACCCTATATTATCTTGGCTTCGTCGCACTACCTCCCTGGTGCGAGCGAAGGTTTGGGAGACGTGGCCGAGAGGTCGAAGGCACTCCCCTGCTAAGGGAGCATCTGGGCCAAAACCTGGATCGAGGGTTCGAATCCCTCCGTCTCCGCCAATAGGCGGTGACAAAGCCCCGCAAGTTTTCGGACTTGCGGGGCTTTTTCTTTTTCGGCCCATTGCGGCTTGTCGGCGGGCGCGCATCTGGGTCGGGCTCGTGGCCCGCGGCGTTCGGCTATTTCGCGAAGGACTCGACGCGATGTCCGCCCGGTTCGGGGGGCGGCATGGCGTGCCGGCGATCCGGGCCATCTGTTGGTTCGGGATCGCGCAGAGTGGTTCTGGCGATTGCCTCGCCCGTGCGCACAACAAATGCGTGCAAGAACATGGCCGGCTGGTTTGCATCGTTCGACAAGGCGCATATCCGGCTCGATGTGCGAATGGCGAGCGGTGAGGCGCGAATTCGCGGTCAGGTTGATGCGGTCGGCCGGGCTTCAGGCTTGCCGGCGTCCACTTCGGGTTCCTGACTACCCAGCTTGGTTCGAGGCCGGCACATCCAATCAGAAATTGACCTATTTGAAGCCGCCTGGGGCCGGCCGTTCGTTGTCGCGCGCAGGGACCGGCAGGCGGCGCGGCGATGGCCGGACGCTCTCCTCGTCGCGTTGGAGACATCGGGCAGGGCACGTCATGGCGAGCGAGGCGGAGCCGATATGCCGGGGACGCTCTCAATCGGTACTCAGGCCGGAAAGCGGAACCCGCGACCTGAGCCGACGCAGTGACGATTGGGAGGTGTCGGCTCTTGGCACGCTGAAAAAGCGCGTGAGTCGACGCACTGACTGGGTGTGCGATGAAGGGCTATCGATGTATTCGATTGCACCGGACGTGTCTGCCACCCATATCCCTGCCATTCAGCGACGAGTCTCCTCGTCCGGCAACCGGTCAATGAGTCCGTGAGGACAATAGAACAAAGATATTTTTTGTTGGAAATTGGCAACGTTGCTTGGCGCATGCGAATTACTATCGCGATGTCATGAAATCGGATTGTTCGTACTATTTCGATGTCAAGAAATAAGGATTGATCCAACATGTCATGGGGCTGGGTTGGATGATCTCGGTATATCAAAATAAGGTTGTACACGAAGAGGCGAGATTTTAGCTGGTCGCGTTGATTAAGAAGATTCCTGGAAGTTGCCGGGAAATAAAAAGTCAACGTGGAGATAGCACTTGAATGCCGTATCCGGTTTGATAAAAAATTCGATTCATCACTATATTTAAAATGATGATTTGAGATATCCGACTTGATATCAAATGGTAAAAAATTCTTTCGTGACAGTGCTGTTCTTGGCCTGAGCTTGGTCTAAATGAACCAGAAATAGAGAGATGGATGCAGGCAATGCGTACGGCATGTCTTATCTCATTTAAATGTTGACATTTTTGTAACAAATATTTCGCTAGATTGCGGCGTGAGAGACCAATCATTGCGCCGCGAAAAAGTGAAAAATCGAGAAGCCTCGGCAGCGTTGATTTCAGCATTGGCGAATGTTTCCGCGTGGGCGCAGGGCGCTCCGCCGTCTGAAATCACGTCTGGCCCGCAAATCCAACGTTTGCAGCAACAGCAACTTGACGCCACCAAGGAGCTGAATCCGCGCACGAACGTCCTGACGCCGACCGGCGAGGCGTCGCCGGAGGTTCGCGTCACTGGCCTGCCGCTCGACGATCCCTGTTTCCCGATCAGGGAGATCGTGCTGGAGGACAACGCATTCGGTTGGCTTCCGCGTTTTCTCCAGCCGATCGCGGGGCAATGCGTCGGCAAGACCGCGCTCAAGCACATTCAGGACGCCGCGAACAACGCGCTGATCGAGCGCGGCTACGTGACCACCCGCGTACTCGTGCCGCCTCAAACGCTGCAATCGGGCACGCTGACGCTGCGTGTCGTCCCGGGGCGCATCAGCGGCGTGCGCGCCGATCAGCCCGCGATCGGCTGGTTGCGCGCGGCGCTGCCGACCTCCGGCGGCGCGCTCTTGAATCAGCGCGACATCGATCAAGGGCTGGAGAACCTGCGCCGCCTCCAATCGCAGTCCGACGCCACGTTCGACATCGCGCCGGGCATGCATCCCGGCGATTCCGAAATCATCCTGCATCCCGGAGCCGGCAAGCGCTGGCACGCCATCTTCGGTGCGGACAACGCCGGCCTCGACTCGACGGGCAGATACCAGCTGTCCGGCTCGTTCACGTTCGATTCGCCGCTGCACCTCTACGACCAGCTGCAAATCGCGGGCACGACGAATGCGAACTTCGATGCGTCGGACCAGGGCAACCAGTCGGTGTCCGCCAACTACGGCGTGCCGATCGGCTACGCGATGCTGACCTTGAACGCGAGCCGCTCCCGCTACCTGCAGACCGTCGCGGGCTTCGACGAGCCGATCGAGTACAGCGGCGTTCAATCCCAACTCCAGGCAGGCCTGTCCGGCGTGATTCATCGGAGCGCGCACGCGCGCACGGAGATCCACGGCCATCTCTTCCGCAAGATCAGCCGCAATTCGATCGACGGCGTGGATCTTCCCGTCCAGCATCGCGACCTCATCGGCTACGAACTGGGACTGTCGCACCGCCGGTACCTCGGCGACGTCGTGCTCGCCGGCTCGCTCGCCTGGCGCGCATCGCTGGCGGGGCTGTCCAGCAATCCCGGCACGGTGGTGGGCGCGCCGGACTTCGACGGCAAGACGCAGATCGAGCTGGCGAGCCTCAATGCCCAGGTTCCCTTCAAGCTCGGCAAGCAGACGTTCTCGTACCAGTTCGGCTGGAACATGCAGCACGCGCGTACGCCGCTGACGCCTTCCGACTATTTCACGATCGGCACGCGCTATGCCGTGCGCGGATTCGATCAACAGCTGACGCTCGCCGCCGAGAGCGGCTGGGCGATTTCCAACGAGTTCGACTGGTATGTGCCGACGCCTGTCGGCACGCAGGCGCTCTACGGCGGCGTCGACGCCGGCCGGGTGCGCGGGCCCGCCACGCAATACCTGCTCGGCGAGACGCTCGTCGGCGCCGTCGTCGGCGTGCGCGGCAATCTCGCGCCGAAGAACGCCGTCGGCGCGGCGCTGAACTACGACGTCTCGCTCGGTTTCCCGTTGTCGAAGCCGGAAGGCTTCAAGGCGAGCTCGCCGACGCTGTTGTTTCAGATCAGTACGTTGTTCTAAGCGGTAGCGCCGAGCCAGGCTGAACCAGGCTTGGCGGCTCGGTGTTTTGTTGATGGCTCAACTAGAGGAAGGAAGAACTATGCAACACGTGTGTGAAAAGCGTCGACTTTTGCAAATCGTGACGGTGACGTCCGCGGTGGTAGCCGCACTGGCGCTGAGCGCTTGCGGCGGCGGTGACGATGATGACGGCAGCCCACCCGCAGCCGGCGGCGCGTCGACGGGCGGGACATCGCCGGGCGGCGGTTCGTCGACGGCGGCGATCCGGGTGGAGGGGCAGTCCCAGTCTCTGTCGAGTCAGCATGCGACGGTTCGCGTGCTGATGCCGCCCGCAGGATGGAACGGCGGCCAGATGCCGAACGGGAAATACGCCTTCGGTTCGCTGTCGCAGCCGGCATCGACGCTCACGGAGCAGGCGCCCGGCGCCTACGTTGCGATTCCTTTTCTCTCATCGGGTGAGATCAAGACCCTGACGAAAGGTGTCGTGACGGATCTCGCAGGCAATGGCGACATCGCGATCGGTCGCTGGGCCGACGGCGCCGACTCGGCGGGCGAGAGCTACAACGCCAATCAGGGGCAGGCCTGGGCGGTCGGTGCGCCCGTCGTGCTCGAGGTCCCCTTGGCCGCGCAGATGCAGTGTTCGCTCGCGTTCGCCACCCGTCCGACATCGGCGGACGGCAACACAGCTCCGGGCAAGGTGAATGGCGCCACCGCGGTGCTGACGAACGGCAAGGACGCGTTCGGCCGCGACGTCGTCGACTATGCGTTGAATCTGCAGTACTCGATCGGCGGCGACCAGAACCAGTCGTTCGACGCCAGCGCCTCGTTGGGCGGGGTGGCACTGAGGTCGCCGTCGAAAACGAGCCTGATGAGTACGGTCATGGGCAGTGACCCGAAGCAGCCGTATCTCGTCGTGTCGTACGGCTTCCCGGCTACGACGACGGGCAATGTGAACGGTCTGGCGGTCCTGAGCTGCAAGTAACGCCTGAACGAGGTCGGCCGTATCCGGACGAAACGATGCGGCCGACTTGAATCGTATTCGAGAGCAAAGCGATCATGAATTCCGGAATCTTTCGTTTGGTGTTCAGTACCGTGCGCGGCATGCGGGTGGCGGTCGACGAACATGCAGCGGCGCATGGGGGCGGCGAATGCACCCGGGTGCGCCGGGTCGCTCGATCGGTGTCGGCGGATTCCGGAATCTCGATCTGGTTCGCGGCGCGCGCGACGGTTTTTGCCGCGCTCTGTGCGTTCGGCATGCAGGCGCTCGTGGTTCAAGCCCAGGCCACCTTGCCGATCACGCCCGACCGCAGCGGGCCGACGCATCCGGTCGTCGGCGTATCGACGTCGGGTGTGCCGCTCGTCAATATCACCGTGCCGACCAACGGCGTGTCGCTGAACAACTTCACGCAATACAACGTCGGAACGAAGGGTGCGGTGTTGGTCAACAGCGGCCGGAATGCGCAGACGCAACTCGCCGGCTGGGTGCAGGTCGGCAACCAGGCCGCGCGCGTGATCGTCAACCAGGTCACGTCGGGCCATCCCAGTCGGCTCCTCGGGCCGACCGAGATCGCGGGCAGGCAGGCGAATCTCGTGATCGCGAACCCGGCGGGGATCACGTGCGCCGGTTGCGGATTCCTGAATGTTCCGCGCGTGACGCTCGCGACCGGCATGACGACCTTCAATCCCGACGGCACATTGGCCGGCTTCAACGTCACGCAGGGGCATATCGGCATCGACGGCGCCGGCCTCGACGCACGCGACAGCGCGATCGATCTGATTGCGCGCGCGATGACGATCAACGGGCAGGTGTGGGCCGATTCCATCGACGCGGTGGCGGGGGCGAATCGGGTCGGTTATGCGGATCACGCCGTACAGGCTCAGGCGGGTACGGGGGCGGCGCCGAGCGTGGCGATCGACGTCCGGGCGCTGGGCAGCATGTTCGGGAACAGCGTCAGGCTGATCGGCACCGAGGCCGGCGTGGGCGTGCGGGATGCGGGCTCCATCACGTCGCTGACCGGCGATCTTATCGTCTCGAACAACGGCGAGGTGACGATTGCGCCGAGCGCGCGTCTTCAGTCAGCCGCGAACATCCGGATAGACGCTGCCGATATCGTTCAGCAGGGCACGCTGGTCAGCACCCGGGCCACGGATCTGGATGCGTTTCAGGCGCTGTCGAATGCCGGAACGATTTCGTCGGGAGGCAACACGAACCTGACCGCCGCGGCTTCGATCGACAACAGCGGCCAGATCTACGCCGGCGCCGATGCGATCGGCGACCTGGTCGGCGGAGGTTCCATCACGGTGCGTGGGTCCAAGGTGTCGAGCAGCGGCACGTTGGCCGCCGGCGACAACGTCAATCTGCTCGCGAACGATGTCTCGCTCGACCATGGAACAGTGAATGCCGCCAGCGCGCTCAATGTGACGGCGCCGGGCACGTTGTCGAATCTGGCCGGCACGATGCGCGGCCAGAATCTGACGCTGAACGCCGGTCAACTGGTGAACGACGCGGGCGTCATCAGTTCGCCCACGCTGGCAAACGTGGCCGCGAAAGCGGTTTCGAACCGATCAGGCGTGTTGGCGGCGGACGCGCTGTCGTTGAACTCGAGCGGCGCGCTCGACAACACCGAAGGGAAATTGTCTGCGCGCACGGCGCAGATTGCCGCACTCGACCTCACGAATGTGGCAGGCGAGATCGGTACAACGACGGGCGGATTGGTGCTGACGGCGGCCGAGGGCGTGTCGAATCGCCACGGGAAGATCGCCGGCGGCAGTGGTCTCGCGCTGGCCGCAGGCACGGTATCCAATGCGCAGGGGCAGATCGGCTCCGTGGCGGGCGATACCGCGCTCGACGTCACGCGATCGATGAGCAACGAGAACGGCAGGATCGCAGCCGGCCATGATCTGTCAATCCGGACGGCGCTTCTCGATAACTCGGCGGGGACGATCAGCGCGCACGCGACGCGGATCGATGCAGCCGACGTCGTGAATTCCGACGGCCGGATCGGTACGACCGATGGCTTGCGCATCACGGCGGCGGGCACCGTCTCGAATCAGGCCGGCGCGATCGTCGGTGGTGACGGCCTGTCGCTGACGGCAAGTCGCATCGAGAACGCGTCGGGCACGATCGGCTCGGCCGCAGGCGACACGTTGCTGCGCGCAACGCAAGCCATGACGAACATCGGCGGGACGGTGAGATCGGCCAATGCGCTCAGGGTCGCGAGCGACCTCATCGACAACTCGAACGGCGGTATGACGGCCGAGCGCGGTGTGCACATCCGGGCGGGGGACGTCGTCAATGCGAACGGCCAGATCGGTTCGTCGTCGGATGCGCTGTCGATGGCCGCGAGCCGTATGGTGTCGAACGCAGGCGGCAAGCTGGCGGGGGCAACCGGGCTGTCGGCGAGCGCCGCCACGCTGAGCAATCGTGGCGGCCAGATCGGCACGTCCGCCGGCGCTATGAACCTGGCGGCCTCGCAGGCGTTCGACAATATGCAGGGCACGGTGAGCGCAGCCGGCGCATTGAACGCACAGACCGGTACGCTCGACAACACGCAAGGCACGATTTCGGCGGATAGTGCGGAGCTTGCCGTGGCAGGGGCCTTGACGAACGCCCACGGGACGATTGCGGCGACTCGCGGCACGACGGTGGCCGCGCAGAGCGTCTCGAACCGCGACGGCACCATGGGCTCTGTTTCGGGCGCATTGTCGGTCATGACGTCGGGCATGACTGACAACGCCGGCGGCAAGCTGCTGGCATCGGGTGACACCCGCCTGGCCAATGCGGGCTTGCAGAACACGGGCGGTACGATCACGGGGGCGAACGTCACGCTTGCATCGGGACAGGGCGCAATCGACAACGCGCTCGGCAACGTGACGGCGAGCGCGTCGCTGACAAGCCGTTCGGGCGCATTCGACAACCGGTCCGGGTTGGCGCAGGCGACGGGTGCGGTTGACATCGAGACGCACGGTCAGGCGTTCGACAATCGAGCCCTGGCGGGGCAGGCCGCGGGCGGCCGGATCCTCGGCCACGGCGCCGCGCTGGCCACGGGGATGTTGAGCAATACCGGCGGCGCGATTTCATCGAGCGGCGCGGCAAGCATCCGCGCGGTGTCGATCAGCAATGATGCGGGCTCGCTCGTGGCGGACGGGGCATTGGCCGTGCGAAGCGACGGCGTGGTGTCGAACGTGGCAGGGCAGATCGGCGGCAACGGCGATGTCGCCGTGTCCGGTGCGACCGTCGACAACACGCGCGGGGCGATGCACGCGAGCGGCGCGCTGGCGGTGACGGGCGATACGATCCGCAATGCGCAGACCGCCGGTGCGACGGTGCCGGACACGGCAGGCGTGCCGGGCCTCCCTGCGGGGATGGAAGGCGCAAGCGTCGTCCTCGATGCAAGGCATGCGATCGACAATGCCGCCGGCGCGATTCGTGGCGACAAGGAGGCGAAACTGACCGCGCCGCTCATCGACAACACGTCGGGCAGCATCCAGTCGAAGGGGGCGATTGCCTTGGTTGCGGCGAACACGGTGCTCAATCGTCAGGGCGACATCAACGGCGGCCAACGGTTGACCGTCGTGGCCGGGATGCTCGACAACGACGGCAAGCTCCAGTCGGCCGGCGATGTCGACGTGACGACACAGGGCGGCCTGACCAACAGCGGCGCGATCCTGGCGGGCCGTGATCTGACGACCCTGGTCGGCGGTTTGCTCGACAACAGCGGCACGTTGTCGGCGGGCGATGCGTCGAACGTGACGGCCGGCTCGATCCGGAATCGCGCGCCCGGCGAGATTTTCGGCGGCGGCGCCGCCAACGTTCGCGCGAACGGATCGATCACGAACGAAGGTCTGATCGATGGCGGCGCGACGACGGTGACAGCCGGCGATACCGTCACGAACACCGGCGGTCGCATCTACGGCGACACCGTCGCGTTGGGGGCAAATACCGTCGTCAACGATCAGGACGCGCAGGGTGTGGGCGGCGTGATCGCATCGCGCGGCGATCTCGATATGGGCGCGCAGACGCTCAAGAACCTGAACGGCGCGCTGATCTACGCGGGCAGCGACATGCGGGTTGGCGGCGCGCTGGATGTGAATCGTCGGGCGACAGGCATTGCGCAGGCCATGACGAACAACGGCGCGCAGATCGATGTCGGGCGCGACATCACGATCGATGCAAGCCGATTCGAGAACCTGAACGCCAACTTCCGCACTTCGACGGTGACGACCGATGCCGGCAACCAGACGTGGTATCAGGTGCCTGGCTCGGTCGACAAGATCGATCCGTCGACGGTCTACCTGTATCAGAAGAATAGCCTCGCGATCCGTCCGGGCGAGGATTACCAGTGGGCGTTGGACGACGACCAGAAATTCATCCTGCTGCCGTCGAAGCAGTATCCGTTCGCGGAGTACGCGAAATACACGATGAACGGCGTGGCGGGGAAGATCGATCTGACGAACTACGCCTCATGGTACTTTCAATCGAACGAGGCAGCGGCCCATGCCGGCGCTTATCGGACCGTGCAGGCAGACATCTGGGAGAGGCTCGGGGTCGCTCCGCCGCCGGATGCGAATCCGGCGTGGATCACATGGGGCCCGTTCGACTTGGCCGGTGTTGCGGCTTTGCTATCCGGCCGGAAAAACGTCGGCGACGACTGGTTTGCCGTCAAGCCGCCGACGGTAGCCGACGTAACCGGCGAAAAACCGCCGCTTCTCGGGCCGCCAAGCCCGTCCTGCAGCAGTTCCAGCCATGCGGCATGCGCGCCGTTCCAGCAGTGGTACGAGGCGACCACGACCGCCTACGAGGATCTCAATAAAGCAGTCATCGCGTACAACAACGACGTCGCGAGCCGGCTCGTCCAGACCTATACGGTTTACACGGTCGAGGTCAAGTCGACCAAGGATGTCGTTACCGCGTCTCAACCGGGCATCATCAACGCCGGCCGTCATATCACGGTCAACACGGCGTCCGGCGTCAACGACAAGAGTCAGATCGTCGCCGGCGACAACGACCATCCGGGCGGCGTGATCAACATCGGTGCGCAGGGCACCGAGACGTTCACGGGTTCGGGCAAGGCGATCCATACGTGGGTGGAGTCGAATGGCGCCTTTCGCGGTGACAAGCGCGAATCGAGCAAGACCGACTACTCGCCGGCCATTCCGCCGCAAACGATCGATCTGCCGGTGGTGTTGGCTGCCCCGGACAAGCCGTCCAATCCGATCAAGAGCGTGGCGGCCGAGATGCCGGCCGCGCAGGGTGCGTCCGGCGCCGGCGTGACGCCGACGGCGGGCAGGCGCATCGAGGCCCGGGTGGCGGTCGGCGACGGTGTCGCGGGCGTCGGGACGGAGGCTGTCTCGGCGGTGAAGGCCAACGTCGGCGGCGTGGTCGTGCGGACGGCGACGCCGAACACGCGCTTGCCGAACAACGCGTTGTATCAGGTGGCGACCGACCCGGGTCGCCGCTTCCTGGTCGAGACGGATCCGCGTTTCACCGATCGCTGGACGTGGCTGTCGAGCGACGCCATGCTCGACGCGCTCAAGGTCGATCCGAATACGGTCCTCAGGCGCATCGGCGACGGTTTCTACGAGCAGCAACTGGTTCAGCAGCAAATCATCCTGGCAACAGGGCAGCGCCTCGTCGGCGACTACACGGACAACCAGCGCGCCTACCAGGCGCTGATGGCCAATGGCGTGCAGGCATCGCAGCAGTTCGGGCTGAATGTCGGCACGGCGCTGACCGATGCGCAGATGGCCGCGCTGACGAACGACATCGTCTGGCTCGTGAACCAGACCGTGACGCTGCCGGACGGCAGCCAGCAGGAAGCGCTGGTGCCGCAGGTGTATCTGCGTTCGCGCGCAGCGGACGTGACGGGTGAAGGGACGATCATCGCCGGCAAGAACGTCACGATCGATGCGGAGGGGCGGTACGAGAACTCAGGCACGATCGCCAGCCGCAACGTGACGATCATCCGCGCCGATACGATCGACAATCACGGCACGCTCTCGGGCGGCGCCGTGATCGCGAGCGCGGCCCAGGATCTGAACAATCTGGGCGGGCTGATTCAGGGCAATGCCGTGGTGCTGTCGGCCGGTCGCGATCTCAATCTGACGAGCACCACCCGTTCGGCGACGGCGAAGAGCGGCAGTGCAACCGGTATCGATCGCGTGTCGACGCTCAATGCCGGCGTCTTGCAGGCCGTTGCCGGCCGGGATCTGAATGCCGCTGCGGCCGCGATCGCGGCGACGGGCGGCGCGCTGCTGATGGCCGGCAACGACGTCAATCTGAATGCGGTTCGCGAGAGCAGCGAGGATGCGGTGCAGTGGAACGGCCGCAACCACGCGGAACACGCCGCGTCGATCGACCGGGGCACGGTGATTGCATCGGGAGGCGGTCTGGCGATCGTGGCCGGTCGCGACGTCAATGCGACGGCCGCCTATGCGAATGCGCAGGGCGCGATCAGGGTGATCGCCGAGCGCGACGTCAATCTTAACGCGGGTGAGCAGAGCGCGAGCGCGAACGAAGAACATGATCGGAAGGAGAGCGGCTTCCTGTCGTCGAAATCGACGCATACAGTCGATTCGAGCAGCTACACCCATGCGATCGGCACGACCTTGTCGGGCGATACGGTCGACGTGCAGGCAGGAAACAACCTGACGGCCAGGGCCGCGACGATTGCCGCCACCGGCGATGTGGAACTCGTCGCCGGCCACGACATCAGGATCACGACGGCGGATACCGCGTCGAGTGAATATCACTACCAGGACGTGAAGAAGTCCGGCCTGGGCAGCGCGGGTGCGGGGATTTCGTATGGCACGCACCAGACGATCGATGCCAGCCGCGATACGGTGAGGGGATCGCAGGGCAGCCTGATCGGCAGCACGGGCGGCGATGTCACCATGACCGCCGGTAACAAGCTGCATGTCACGGGCTCGGATATCGTCGCGGGCAAGGATGTGAGGGGTGCCGCGAAGGAAGTGACGATCGATCCGTCGCAGACCGATCGGCATCATGAACAAACCCTTGAGGTGAAGAGTTCGGGATTCACGTTGGCGGTGAAGTCTCCGGTGATCGACGCGATTCAGAACGTGAATCAGCAGGCGCAGGGGGCCGGCGGGAGCCAGGATGGGCGAGCCGCGGCGTTGCATGCGATCGCGGCCGCGGGCGGCATGGCCGATCTGGTCGATGCGACGGGGCGCATGACGGACGCGCTGGATAGTCCGACGGGCAAGGTCGAGGCGAAGATGGAGCTGAGCTTCGGTTCGTCGCGGAGCAAGTCGACGTTTGTCGAGGACAGCACGCAGAACAACGGCAGCAGTGTGCGGGCAGGCGGTACGGTCAAGTTCGTGGCGACGGGAGACAAGAACGCCGGACAGGGCAACGTGACGATCCAGGGGGCGAACGTCACGGCGAAAGACGTGCGGCTGGAGGCGACGAACAAGGTCAATCTCGTCAGCAGTGCGGATGCCGACAGCACGCGCAGTACGAACGAATCGAAGAGCGCGAGTTTGGGCGTGTCGTATGGTACGGGTGGATTTGGCGTGTCGGCGGCGATGTCGAGAGCGCATGGGGACGCGAACTCGGATGCGGTGACGCAGAACAACACGCATATCAATGCGGGCCGCACCGTGACGATCATCAGCGGCGGCGATACCAATATCGTCGGGGCAAACGTCAATGCGAATAAGGTGATCGGGGCGGTCGGCGGTAATCTGAATATCGCGTCGGTGCAGGATACGAGCAGGAGTGCGGCGCATCAGAGCAGCGCGGGTGGCGGGTTCAACGCGAGCATGGGCGGGGCGAGCGTCAGCGGCAGTATGCAGAATGGCCGCGCGAGCGGCAATTATGCCGGCGTGAACGAGCAGTCGGGCATTCAGGCGGGCGCGGGCGGTTTCGATATCACGGTCACGGGCAATACGGACTTGAAGGGTGCATATATCGCCAGTACGGCGACGTCGGATAAAAACCAACTCACGACCGGGACGCTCACGTTCTCGGATGTTCAGAATCACTCGGAGTACGACGCAAGCAGTTTCGGGATCAGCGCCGGTGGTGGGGCCGGTAATGGCGGGAACAATTACGCGACGCATGGAGCGACGAGCGGGAAGAACACCGGCGGCGCCTTGCCGCTTTATGTGAGCGAGAGCGGTAGTAGCGATGCGAGCACGAGAAGCGCGGTCAGCGCCGGCAGTATCACCATCACGGATCCGGCGAATCAGAAGCAGGATGTGGCGATGCTGGAGCGCGATACGTCGAATCTGAACGGCACGGTGAGCAGGACGCCGGATCTGCAGCAGGTATTGAGCAATCAGTCGGATCTGATCAATGCGGCGCAGGCGGCATCGGAAGTGATCGCGAAGCAGATCGGCAGTTATGCGGACAGGAAGCGTGATGAGGCGCGGAGGAATGCGGAGGGCACGAATGATCCGGCGCTCAAGACTCAGTATCTGCAGGAGGCAAAGGATTGGGCCGAAGGCGGGGATAGCCGCGCGGCTTTGCATGTCGCCGGTGGGGCGTTGACGGGAGGGTTGACCGGCGGTGGGTTGGGCGCGGCAGGTGGGGCGGTGGGGGCAGGGGCGTCGGCGAAGCTCGCGCCGCAACTGAACGAGGTCGCCGCGGCGATCAAGGATGCGGGGCCGACGGGCAACGCGAATGTGGATGAATTGCTGGGGAATCTGACGTCGAATGTGTTGGCGGGTGGAGTGGGGGCGTTGGTGGGTGGCGGGGCGGGAGCGTTGAGTGGGGCGGGGGTGGATCGGTTTAATCGGCAGATTCACTCCCAAGAAAAAAAGGAGGCTCGGCAGATTGCTGCATCAGCGCAGGCTCAGGGGCTAACGAATCCCGATGGTTCACCGATCACGGTGGCACAGATTGAGAATGCGATGCGAGCGGCGAACAATAGCCAGCTTGGTGAGATTGCAGCGACGGGCATTGTTGTGCCGTTGAACGCGAACACGTCCACGAGTGAAGTCTATGACACGACAGGGATGAAACTGGTGACGGACCGCACTGGAAATTATCTGGTGCAAGATTCATCTATGTTGGCGACGCCGTCAAAGGCGTTGCAAGACCTGATTGTGCGGAACACTGGTGGCGAAAATTCGCCGTATAGTTGGAATGCCTCTAGCAGTTACGCAATTGTGCCGAAGATTGATCCCTATGGCCCGTTTTCTCCGGGATGGAACACTGGGGAGTATGCCGCCGGCCTTTCAGGATCGGATTCGCAGAATAACTCAACCGTTACAGTCCAGGCTGGTTTCCACGTGCCTGTCTCTCCCGGCGTCGCCGTTGGACCGAATTTCTCGTACACGGCAAACAAAGGAACGGTTTCACTCAAGCCAGATGTTGCGGTTGGTACGATAGCTGACATCGGTGCAAGCGTAACGCTCGCAGGTGACTCCCGATATGCGGGCCCCGCCACGATTAACTTCGGACTAGGAAAATACATGGGCCTGCAAGTAACGCCGAGCAACGTTACAGCATGGGAAGAGAAGACATGGTTCGATCTTGGACGGTACGTTAATGGTGTGTCTGTCGGTATTGGATGGGGTTTTGCTACGCCGGTCAACGTGACTGTTGATCCAACATATCAGTCTCCTAGAAAGCAATGAAATCTATCTATATTGGTACGGTAAGCCCTATAGCAGGATTGCTCATAATCTTGACATTACTCACGTCCGTGCTTGCGCTGTTTATTGTACTTCCGGGACTGCGTCGTACTCTTGACCGAGAGGGGGGGCACCGTTCCGCTCAAGTTCGCGTCTTTGCGACATTCGGTCACGGCATTGTGCGTTCGGGCGGAGCTTTTTACCGTTTCACTCTGTATGAGAGCTACCTCGTTACATGCTTCCTGATCGCTCGGGCCTACACCTATCGAAGTATTCGTGTACCTGAGCGATATGTTGAAAAAAGTGGCAGGTTACGACTGGTAATTAATGAGGTGCCAGTGGTTCTCTACGGTAATTCACAAGATCTCGAAAAATTTTATAAGGCGCTGAGTAAATTTGTCGAATTGCCGATTGTCGGGCGATGAGCGGTTTGATTGGCGGCGTCGGTGCAGAATGTATTGCTGAAAATCATGTCGGAAATGTTAATTGCGGCGCAGCTATTTCTGAGTCGAACTGCTGCCAGCAGACTCATTATCACAGGTGTTGTAACCGCGAATGTGGGCCGGAGCTCTGCCGATAATGGGCACTTACGGATGAATTTCTTGCAGGTCGGTCTGTGAAAGAAAATGAATGTGTTTTGGTGCGTGTTTGAGTATTAATCAAATCGGAGGTTAAGTGTTTTTTGGGGGTGATTTTAAATTTTTGCTAAATTGGGTGATAAAGTGAGCGAGTTAATGTCTGGAGGCAGAGAACCCAAGGATCATTTTGCGGTTGCTCAGGTTGCGCTTTATATCTTCGCGGTACTCCAGGCAGTTGCGGCCCTGATGACTGCGTTCGGGGCCATACCTTTAGGACTTTCCCCACAGGCATCGTCGGTGCAACGCGCAGCAGTAACCATCGGGGCAATCATCAACATTCTGTCCTTCCTGATCGGGTATGTCCTGTTGGCTCGCTGCCTGACTCGCTGCAGCACACTGGTTTGGCGAATCGCGTTGGCTGTATTCATGACCAACCTGGGCATGTCAGCCTTGACGTTGGCAGCACAGCCGGATCCGCATCCCGTACTGACAGGAAGCCTTTCCATAGCCGGTGCGATTTCCATGTGGAACGGCCGAAAGGCTATTCACAAGCCGTGTACGGAGGCATCGCGTTACTGATCCGTTGTACGGGGCGCGGATGTAAAGGAACAGACGCCGGTGAAGAAAGAGAATGTACCGCGCGTGTGACCTAAAAGGCGACCGCATATGGCCGGACGAGTCGACCCAGGCAGTGAGGTCTGGATCGCGTGTGCGAGCAAGAGGTATGAAAAGAGCAATGCCGTTAGACAAGTCATCAACGAGATCCACGAATCGCGGTGCAGATACGGTCATCTGCTCGCTTCTGTTGGCGCTTCTTGTCCTCGCTTGGGGTGCATCGGCCGACGGCCCGGCTTTCCGGTTCAACGAGGGCTACTGGCGCTCGGTCGCGCCCGTAGCGATTCCGGCTGCGATTCTCGTCGCATGGGGTTTGCAGAAGGCGTTGGTCGGTACCTGGTACAAACCGCGCTATGCAAGATATGAGCAGCAGATGCAGCCGGGTGAATCCTGGGCAGCCGGGGCGATTGCTGCGGCCATTCTCGTGGGCGTCGCATCGATGGCGTATGCCAATCTGATGAACGAAGCCACGGGAACCGAATACGTTGCCATTTACTCCGTTGCCGAGAAATACGTCACAAGCGGCAAGCGTACTTGCTATGGCCTGAGGTTGTCCAAACAGGACGATCCGAAGGATCAATTTCCGGTCTGCCTGCCACAACGGGACCAGGAGAAGACGCCACTGGGTGAGCGCTTCCAGGTGACTGGTCGGCGCTCGAAGTATGCGAACCAGATGCTCAGTTACGCCAGCATTCGACAAGTCGAGACAGCCTCGAATCCACAAACGACAAGATAGGAGCCACCGGCAGCGGCGATTTATGGCCGACACGGCAGTCAGCGTCGAAACCCCTCCCGGTACGTTCACCGAGAGGCGCGGGGATCAGCGAGGGTGTCAGGATTTCCGTGTTCAGGCAGGTTGAGAGTCACGAAGTCAGCCGAACGAATCGATCTGCGTAGAGGATAGCGAATTGGTTCATGGCTGCCTTCCAATCTTTGGCTGAGCGCCCCCAGTCAGCAGTGATATTGCGCGGAGCCAACCAGATCAGCTTCGTCGCCGCGTCGTCGGTGGGGAAGTGTCCTCGCGTCTTGATGATCTTGCGCAGTTGAGAATTGATATTCTCAATGGCATTCGTTGTGTATATAACCTTGCGGATGTCTGGTGCAAACGCAAAGAATGGAATCACGCGATCCCAGGCATTGCGCCAGGCGGTACTGACAGGCGGGAATTTCTGGCCTCAAGGGCCTTCGGCAAACGCATCAAGTTCAGCTTGAGCGGCCTCGGTACTGGGTGCCGTGTAGATCGGCTTGATTGCGGCAGCCAGTCCCTTGCGGTCCTTCCAACTCGCGTAATCAAGGCTGTTTCGGATCAGGTGGACGATGCAGGTTTGCAGCGTGGTCGCCGGGAACACGGCGGCCGGGGCCTCGGGCATGCCTTTGAGGCCGTCAGTCACCGCGATCAGGACATCGTGGACGCCGCGGGTTTTCAGATCGTTGAACACCTACGGAGCTGATGAAGTCGGGCGAGACCTCGGTGGCGTACTGCCCCAGCGAGAAACCCTGGATCTCGCGCACCGTCATGCCTCGGGCATACATAGCGATGATCTTGTCATCGAAGCCAGTGAAGCGCCGTTCGTGTTTGGGAATCAGCAGCGGTTCGAAACTGCCGTCGCGGTCTCGCGGCACCTCGATGCGAATCGGGCCGTCTTCGGTCAGAACCGTCTTGGCGCCTTTGCCATTGCGCTGGTTCGTGGCGTTGGCTGGTTTAGCCGCACCGGACGGATAGCCGAGATGGTGGTTCATCTCACCGCCTAGTGCTCGCTCGATCAGTGCATTCTGAAGCGCCAACGTTGCAGCATTGATGGCTTCAGCCGTCATCGGGCCGTTACCAAACTGCTCCAGCAACTCGGCAGGAATTGCCGGCAGGTCCGCCGGCTGGGCTTTCGGTTTGCGTGCCATAAACGCTCCTGAGTTGCGTCATGTTATGCCCGAAACACGAAATCTCTGACAGTCCCGTTGAATGGTAATGTCGGCAGCTACTTCGCGCCGGTTGGGACGCAGGCGACGAATCTTGGCATCAATCCGGCGAACCGAATCCCAGGTCTTTTTACTCCGTCTGGCGCGACCTCTGTATTGCAAAGCACCGCGGCTAGCATTACGGATACATGGACTGTCCCGGGACGGCCGTTTGTAGCGAACGGCGGCGGTACGCAACAGTTCGTTCCCAACAAATCAACGATGGTTCCTGTTCCCGGAAAATGAAACAAGACCGATTACTCACGTTCGAGCAGGGGCTGGAAAAATATCGCCATCTGCTCATGCAGCACCCCGATAGTCGGGCGCTGCTGTCTATCAGCAAGCAGATTGAGTTTCTCATCGATCTAGAAAAGGGAGTAGTGCTGGACGTGAGCAGGTTGCGGGAAATTACGATCGGCGTGTTGACAGCGAGGGAAGTGGAGCCGCTGGATAAAGGTGCTGCTGAGATCCTTTAGAAGGTCGCGAGCGAGGCCAGCCGTATGTAGCGCTGTGCAGAATGCGTTGCCACAAACAACCCAGTTGTGACGAAACCGGATACGGCATTCTTCAGGTCGCCGCGACGGGCATGATCACGCTCAAGCACGGCGCGTTCGCGAATCTCGGCATGGCGCCGATGACGATGGCCTACAAGGCGAAGGACGCGGCGATGGTCCGGCAGGCGCATGCGGGCGACAAGGTGAAGGTGCGCGTCGAGGCGGTCGGCGGCACGCTGACCATCGTCGAGATGGTGAAAGACGCGTCGTGACGCACTGACGCGGGCGACCGAAAGGCGCCGGCCGCCGAAGGCCGGCGCCGCGCGGTTCCGGGCCGGGGCCGGAACCGCGCAGCCGCTTACGCGCTCATCGGCTCGAACAAGCCGTCGCGCGCCGGCGAGAAGATCTCCAGGTCGCTCTGATAGCGCGAGTGTCCGTCGACCGCAAGCTCCACCAGCGCGCGGCCGAACAGCGGCGCGTACTTGAAGGCGCGCCCCGATTCCATGATGCACATCGACGCGCGGGCGTGATAGCCGTCGCCGCCCGGCGACGTCGGAATCCGCCCGATCACCAGCTTGCCGTCCGGGCTCATCGAATACAGGCAGCGGCCCGCCTGCTGATACGCGCCGGCGTCGATCAGGCCGGGATCGATGAGGCGGCCGAGGTGTGCGGCGAGTTCGCGCATCAGCGTCTCGTTGACGGGCGGCCGCTCCGCGTAAGGATCGTCGAACACATCGTAGGTGTAGTCCGCGCTCATCTTCATCATGTTGCGCATCGCGGGCGCGAAGTCGAGCGGCGGAAAGCCGTAGAACGTGCCGTGGTCGCTCGCGTCGACGTTGCCGAACTCGAACCAGATCGGCACCTTGGGATGGTTGGCCTTGAGTTCCCAGTACGCATAGTTCATCTGCCAGATCTTCCAGCGGCGGCTCTGCTTCAGGCCGAGGCCGTGCAGCACCGAATCGGCCCACACGCCCGGGCAGGCGATCAGATGGTGGCCGTGGATCGCGGTCGGCACGCCGTTGCTGGTCGTGTGCAGCGTGTACGCATGGCCGGTGCCGGCATGGCGGTGGTGCTCGACGTTGACCACCGTATGCTCGTTCAGCACGTGCAGGCGGCCGGTCTGGGTCGCGCCGTGCAGGAATGCCTTCGCCGCTGCCTGGACGTTGATCGATGCGCTCGCCGCCTGCACGAGCCCGACGTAGTCGGCGGGCATCGCGTCGAGATTGAAGATCGGGAAGCGGCGGTGGATTGCCGCCGGCGATTCGAGGTATTCGTACGGCATGCCCATGCTGTCCATGGTCTTGCGCACTTGCCGGACGTTGCCCTCGGTCGTCATCGGGGCGTCGCGGTGGCCGAAGAAGACCAGGTCGTCCATCGCGAGCAGCCGCGTGCCGCTCGCGTGCTGGATCTCCATCCACATTCCGAGCGACGCCTCGGCGAGCCGCGTCTCGCATTCGTTGTCCTGCATCAGCCGGAACATGCGTTCGAGGCCCTTCGAGCTGTTGACCTCGTTCCGGATGCCGTACTGATCGACGATCAGCGTGTCGAGCCCTCGGGACGTCGCGTAGTAGGCGCTCGCGAGGCCGAGAATGCCGCCGCCTATGATGACGACGTCGTAGCCCGAACCGGATTTGATGGAATGCATGATGCTCTCCTGAGAAATTGAACAAAGGTGTGTTGGGGTATGCCGCTGTAATAGAGGTGGCCGGTGCGTCGCGCGCGTGCGCGTCACGCGTGCGCCGGCGGCGGTGCCGCCTCCGGGCCGAGCCAGTAGCCCGGCTGGTACGGAACCGGCAGGAAGCGTTCGTGAAGCTCGCGGAACGTCGCGTCGGGATCGAGGTCGGCGAATCGTTGCGGATGCAACCAGGTCGCGAGACGCTGAAGCGCGATGAAGTGATACGGGTTGTCGTAGAACGCATGCCAGATCGCGTAGACGCGCCCGTTCCGGACGGCCCGCAAGGTGCGATAGCCGGGCCGGGCCATCAGCCGGTCGAGGCGGGCCCGGCCTTCCGCCGGGTCGGCGCCCGGGCCGAGATTGATCCAGTCGCCGGCGGGGGCGTACAGCGACCAGTTCGCGCCGGTGACGAGCACGACGTCCGGATCCGAGGCGATCACCTGTTCGGGATGCAGCGTGCCGAAATGACCGTGCAGGAATGCCGTGCCGAGATTGGTCCCGCCCGCCGCGCCGACCAGTTCGCCGAAGCTGCCGTTGCCGTAGCTCAGGCAGCAGTCGCCGTAGAGCCCGGCGGCGCGCTCGACCATCACGAGCGGGCGTGCATCGCGCCGCGCGAGCCGCGTCGTCACGCGGTCGATCTGCGCCTGCCGGAAGCGCAGGAACGCCTCGGCTCGCGCGCGGCAGTCCAGCAGCTCGCCGAGGATCCGCATGCTGCGCGCAGCGTTGGCGAACAGGCGGGTCCGGAAATCGACGTACAGCACGGGAATGCCGGCCTCGGCCAGATGCGCGACCAGCCCCGAGGATTCGGCGGCGGGCCGCGAGCTCAGGTTCAGCAGCACGGCGTCGGGCGCGAGCGAGATCGCCAGCTCGGCGCTGACGGCTTCCAGCGTCGAATCCGGGAAGGTGGGAATGCCGGCGATCGCGGGGAAGCGGCGCTGGTACGCGCGATAGCTGTCGAGATCGGCGGCGCGGAAGTTCGCGCCCCACGCGACGACGTTCGCGAACGGCGCATCGGGCCGCAGCAGCGGCAGCGCGTACGCGAGCGCGCCGTCGCCGAGCAGCAGCCGGCGCACGGGCCGCGCGAAATGGACGCGGCGGCCGGCGATGTCCTCGATGACAGGGGCCGACGCGCGCGCGCCCCAGGCGCGGGGCACGGACATCAGCAGAGCGGTGGCCGGCGCGCAGCGCAGCAGCGCGCGGCGGGGCGGCGAGAATTCGGTCGACATGGCGTCATCACGATGAAGGGGCGCCGGCGCGCCCCCCCGGATGCATGCGACCTGACGGTCTACATCGTGAGGCGGCGCCCGGCAGGGCGGAATCCGGCACAGTGCGCACCCGCCGCGCGGGATCCCGGCGCGAGCGGTGGCCCCATCCTCGACAGCAGGCAGGATCCGTGAGGAGCGGGCGGGTGCGCGACCGGATCGATCAATGGACGCGGGACAGCAGCGTGTTGATGTCGCAGCCCAGCAGTTGCGAACGCTTGAGCAGCTCGCCGGTCTTGGTGCCGATCAGCGCGCCCGTGTATTCGTTCGCCTGGTCCTGCGTCATCGAGCGGAAGATGTCCGGGAACGAGCGCTCGACGCTGTCGCAGATCACCGCGCCGGCATTGCTCACGTAGTCGGGCAGGTAGTTGATGCCCGCCGCGATCAGCTTCGCCTCGGCCTCGGGGCTCGCGAACGGCGAGTTGGCGCTGCTCACGACCCAGCGTGCGCGCACGCGGTCGACCGTGTCGAGGTCGAGCACGTTCGACAGCGAGGCGATGCACAGCACGTCGGACGGATAGGCCCAGAACGCATCCTCGTCCAGCATCGCGACGCCCGCCGGGATGTCCGGGCTCGGCCGCACGTCGAAGCCGACCACGTGGTAGCCGTGCGCGAGGCACTGCCGCGCGACTTCGCGCCCGACCTTGCCCATCCCGTGGATCGCGACGCGCGCGGTGTCGCTGCCGCCCGGCGACAGCGTGAGCACGGCGCGCAGCGCGCTCCAGACGCCGAAGCCCGTCGCGACGGAGGTGTTGACGAGCGGGCTTTCCATCGCATCGAGAATCCATTGCGTGGACTGGCGCAGGCGCACCATGTGGTCGCTGCTCGTGTTGATGTCGCAGCCGGTGTACATCGAGCCGTCGTAGCGGTTGAGCAGGTCGCCGATGGCGTCGAGCACGTGCGGCGCGTCGTCCGGGCTCACCTTGCTGTTGACCACGATCTTGCCGCCGCTGAACCCCGTGCGGTACAGGCCGTGCTTGAGATCCATCGCGTGCGCGAGCATGATCGCCTCGTCTTTCTGCTGTTCGAGCGATTCATACCGGTGCCAGCGGATCCCGCCGTTGCTCGGCATCGCGTGGCGCTGCGGCGAGCAGGCGATGGTGAACGAACTCTTGTCGTCGACCACGATGGTTTCGACTTCGTATTTTCCAAACCGCGGATGATTGATGATGCCCATGATCAAACCTCTTCTGCTGAACGATGTAGACGGACGAGCGCTTCGGCGCCTGCGGCGGTCAGGCATGCGCACAGGCCCGCCGGCGTGGGCGTGCGCATGAAGTCCTGCAGGCTGATTTCCACACCCAGTTCGGCCTGGGTGAGTACGACCAGCTGGACGGCGGCCAGAGAATGGCCGCCGTCCTCGCTGAATGGGTGATGCAGGTTCGACGGTGCGGTCCCGGTGGCTTTTTCCCAGAGCGCGTTGGCGGCGGCCTGCACGCTGTCGTAGCGCGGCGCGGCCGGGCGCGGGTTCGGCGCGGCGGCGGGGCGCGGCTCGGCGGCGGGCTCGGCGGATACGCCGTGGCGCTGCGGATCGAACGGGTAGCGGGGCAGCGGCACGCTGACGCCCGCTTCGTTCCACGACGGGCGCCAGTCGAGATCGACGCCCGCCATCCACAGCTGCGCGAGCGCCGTGTTCCAGGTGTCGCTGTCCGGCGCGTCGTCGCGCGGCCCGCGCAGCGTGCGGATCGCGACGTCCTTCGGCCGTTGCGACAGGGCCAGCGCGGTCAGCGTGGCGCCCGCGCCGACCTCGATGAATACGGTCCGGCCGCGCGCCGGCAGCGAGTCGAGCGCGGCGCGGAAGCGCACCGGCTCCCGCGCGTGGCGCGCCCAGTAGTGCGCGTCGAGCGATGCGCCTTCGGCCAGCGGCGCGCCGAGCAGGGTCGAATGAAACGCGAGATGCGACGGCAGCGGCGCACTGTGCGGCGCGGCGTGCGCGAGTTCGGCGAGTACCGGATCCATCATCATCGAGTGGAACGCGTGGGAGACCTGCAAGGCCCGGCACCGCACGCCGCGCGCCTTCAGTTCGGCCTCCACGCGCCGGAGCGCCGCGGGCGCGCCGGACAGCACGCAGGACTCGGCGGCATTGACCGCGGCCAGCGCGACGTCCGCGCCGAGCCACGGGGCGCAGTCCTCCTCGCCGAGCGACACGGCCAGCATCGCGCCCGCCGGCAGCGCCGCCATCAGCCGGCCGCGCCGGGCCGCGAAGCGCAGGCCTTCCGCGTCGCTGAACAGGCCGGCGATGCAGGCGCCCGCGATCTCGCCCAGGCTGTGACCGATCACGGCGTTCGGCGTCACGCCGTGCCGCATCAGGAAGCGCGCCACGGCGATCTGGACGGCGACGAGCGCCGGCTGCGCGAGCGCGGTGTCGGTGAGATCGACGTGGTCGCTTCGGCCGCCCAGGAGGAACGACGCGTCGAGATCCGCGTGATCGCGCAGCGCCTGCACCTGGTCGCGCAGGAGCGCGGCAAACAGCGCATTCGATTGCGCGAGGCCGGCGGCCATGCCTAGGAACTGGCTGCCCTGGCCCGGAAACTGGAACACGATGCGCGGCGCGCGCCGGCCCATGTCGCGGATCGTCTCGGCGACGGACAAGGCGCCGTTGGCCTCGACCCGCAGCAGGCCGCGCCAGGGCAGCGGCTTGCGGCGCGTCTGCGCGCTCCAGGCCAGCGCATGGACGGGGGTTCCCGCGAGTTCGGCGCGATAGGACTGCATCAACTGATGACAGGCGGCTTCGCTGCGCGCGGAGACCGGTATCGCGCCCGGGAAGTCCCGCGGCGTCGCGTCGCGCGCGTCGCGCGCGGGCGGACGCGCGAGCAGCACGTGCGCATTGGTGCCGCCGATGCCGAACGCGCTGACGCCGATCGCGCGGCGCGGATCGCTCGCCTGCCACGGCTCGGCGGACGTCGGGATGTAGAACGCGCTCGCGTCCAGCGCGATCGACGGGTTGACTTCGCCGAGATTGATTTGCGGCGCGATCCAGCCATGACGGATCTCGAGCACGGCCTTGATCAGGCCGGCCATGCCCGCGGCGGTTTCCAGATGGCCGACGTTGGCCTTGACCGCGCCGAGCGCGCAGTGGCCGGCCGCGACGCCTTGCGCCGCGAACAGCCCGTGCAGCGCATCGAATTCGATCGGATCGCCGGCGATCGTGCCGGTGCCGTGCGCCTCGATCGCGCGCAGGTCGGCCGGGGCGAGGCCGGCGTCGTGCAAGGCCCGCTCGACGAGCCGGCGCTGGCCGGACACGCTGGTGGTCGTGAAGCCGACCTTGCCCGCGCCGTCGTTGTTCACGGCGCAGCCCTTGATCACGGCGAGCACGCGCTGTCCGTCGGCGAGCGCCGCCGCGAGCGGCTTCAGCACCACCACGGCGACGCCGCTGCCGAACACGGTGCCGCTCGCGTCCTGCGAGAACGGCATGCAATGGCCGTGCTTCGCGTAGACCATGCCCTGGTGCGCGCGATAGGGTGCGCGCTGCGGCGTCCGCACCGTGCAGCCGCCGGCCAGGGCGAGCCCGCAGCGCCCGGCGCGCAGGGCCTCGACGGCCTCGGCGACGGCCACCAGCGAGGTCGCGCAGGCGGCCTGCACCGCGAGCACCGGGCCCTCGATGCCGAGGTGCCACGCCGCGCGGCTGACGAGGTAATCCTTGTCGTTGGTGATCTGCAGCTCGAATGCGGACGGCTGGAAGCGCTCCATGAGCGTGGATTTCTGCAGCTCGGGCAGGTACGACGAGCTGCTGCCGCCCGCGAACAGGCCGGCGTCTTCCAGGCGTCCCGGGACGATGCCGCCGTCCTCCAGCGCATGCCACGCGCATTCGAGGAACAGGCGGTGCTGCGGGTCCATCAGGGCCGCCTCGCGCTGCGCGACCCCGAAGAATGCGGCGTCGAACGCGAGCGCGTCGCAACTGAGCGGCGCGGCGAACGGGACGACATCGCCGTCGAGTTGCGCGTCGTCCAGCTCGACCAGCGATTCGACGCCGTTGATCAGGTTGTGCCAGTACTCGTCGGGATCGTTCGCGCCGGGAAACCGGCACGCCATCCCGACGATCGCGATGTCCCGGTCAGGGGCGGAGGTGCGCATCGGGGCGGCCATGGCTCAGTGGGCGGTGTAGCCGCTCAGGATCCGGTCGCGCAGCGCCGCGTGGGCGGCCGCGATCGGAATGAGCAGCACGAAGGCGCGATAGCGTTCGCGCGGCACTTCCTGATACAGCTGCCGCACCCCGAACATGCCGGTCACGTCGCCCGACACGCCGGTCGCGAACAGCGATTGCCAGCCGCGCCGCCAGATCGCCGACGAATTCCAGATGCCCGAGGTCTCGATGCGGCCGTACACCGTCTCGGCCGTCTCGTGGTAGTAGGAGATGATGTCTGTGCCGAGGGTCGCGACCTTCCAGCCCTCGCCGCGAATGGTGCCCACCTGGGTGCCCTGGTCGTCGAGCCAGCGGTCGTCGTGCGAATTCACGTCGCCGACGCTCGGTCGGTCCTCGGCCTTGGCCTTGAACTTGATCTCGGACAGTTCGAGCAGCGGCAGGATCACGACGTTCGGGTTGCCGGTCTGCTCGGCGACGAGCTGCCTGGCCTCGTCGATACTCGCGCCTGCTTCGATTTTCGTGCGGGCCAGGTTGGCCAGGCCGACGAGCGTCGACATCAGATCGTTCTCATGCGATTGCATCATTTGCACTCTCGATTGCGTTGCTTTGGGTGGAGGAAAGCTGGCGGCCGCGTTCGCGGTCGGCATCGCTGCCGGCGTCGGCGAATACGGTCACCACGGTGGAACCCTGGCCGAGCTGCTGGGCGACCCGGCGCGCGACGATCCAGTTCGCGGCGGACGAGCCGCCGATCGGAATGCCGGTCGCCGAGAAGAATTCGTGCATCGCCTTCAGCGATTCCTCGTGCGTGACCGACTCGAACGTCACCGGCGACTGGATCAGGGACACGAACGGCTGGCGGAAGCCGAAGCCGAAGCCGCCCGCGCCCGCGAAGCGGTTCAGGCCGTTGGGCGGGGCCATGGTGCCGAACGGCAGCTCCTGCGGCGTGCAGCCGACCACGCGCAGATCGGGGTTTTGCTGGACGAGCGCCGCGTAGACGCCGGCGAGCGTGCCGCCCGTGCCGACCGCGGCGACCCACGCATCCGGACGCCGGCCGACGAGCTGCTGGACGATCTCGGCGCCCGTGTGATGCTGGTGGGTGGCCGTGTTCACCTGGTTCAGGTGCTGCGACAGCAGGGTCCAGCCCGGTTCCGTGCGGGCGATTTCCTGGCTGCGCGCGATGATGCCGAGCAGGAAGTGGTGGCGGTCGACCAGGGTGACGATCGCGTTGTTCTCGTGCAGCGAGCGCAGCAGCGCTTCCGGCGCGGAATCGGGAATCACCACCTGCACGGTCAGGCCGCACAGGTGCCCGAGGTAGGCGAGCGCCCGGGCCATGTTGCCGCCCGACGAGTCGAGCAGCTTCAGCGGCCCCTGGCTGAAGTCGTGGGTGTTGATCGCATCGCAGAACAGGCCGAACGCGACCCGGTCCTTGATCGAGCCGGACGGGTTCTTGGATTCCAGCTTGGCGTACACGCGCCCACCGTTCGACGACCCGGGCACCTCCACCAGCGGGGTGTTGCCGAGCGCTTCGCTATAGCGCTTCAGTTGCGGAAACATCGCCAACGCCTTGGTGCGATCCGGGGCGGATGGCTGCGCGTTGAACAGAACAAAATCCATGAGGTGCTCCGATGACGGTGTGAAATGAAGTGTTCAGGCGGCGTGCTGCAGGATCGCGTCGAGAACGGGTTGAAGCGGATTCCGGTGATAGAAATGCCCGCCCGGAAAGGTTTCCGCGCGTGCGCTGCGCGGCAGGAAGGCGTGCCATTCGGCGAGGATCCCGGGGCCGATGAGCGGATCGTCGCGACCGCCGAAGATGCGGGTCGCGGGCAGCGCGCCGATCGGCAGGCGCGCCAGCTCGCGCAACAGGCCGAGATCGCGCCGGATGGTCGACGCCACGAGCGCGCGCGCCTCGACGCCGAGGGTGTCCAGCGCGTCGACTTCGCCGAGATCCAGCGCGCGGTCGGCGAGCCGCTCGAGATCCGTCGGGGTGCTCAGCGTGTCCAGCAGCGTGGGCGGCGTCATTTGCGAGGACAGGATCAGCTGCGCGATGTCGAAGCGCGAGCGCGCAAGCGCCGCGGCGACGTGCAGCGCGAGCAGCGCGCCCATGCTGTGGCCGAAGAAGGTGGCGCGCGCGAGTCCGAGCAGGCTGCCGAGCCCGCGCGTGCAGCGCCGGATCGCGGCGGCCGGATCCTGCCAGGCCGGGAACGCCTCCTTCGCGGTCGAGCCCGGGTACTGGATGACGATCAGGTCGACGTCGGCGGGCAGGCTGTCGCGCCACGGGCGATAGAACTCGACGCTGCCGCCCGCGTGCGGGAAGATCACCAGCTGATGGCGCACGGGCGCCGCGCCGGACGCGCTGAAGCGCACCGCGCCTTCGGCCTGGGTTCGCAGCTGTTTCATGCGGGGCTCGCCTGGCGGGCGTCCGCGTGCTGTCGCGCGTCCTCGGCGGCCTGGGCCCGCAGCAGCACGCGATCGATCTTGCCGATGCCCTTGCGCGGGATCTCGTCGAGCAGCACCAGCTTTTCCGGCAGCTTGAACGCGGCGATGCCCGCGCGCTCCAGGTATTGACGGATTTCCGCGAGCGAGACCGGCAGGTCGTCGCGCACGATCGCGAACAGGCACGGCACCTCGCCGTAGCGGCTGTCCGCCATGCCGACGCACGCGGCATCCTTCAGTTTGGCGTGGCGCTTGCACAGGTCCTCGATTTCCTCGGGGCAGAATTTCTCACCGCCTCGATTGATGGAATCGGTGACCCGTCCGTCGATGTAGACATTGCCGGCCGCGTCGACGTGGGCGAGATCGCCCGTGCGATAGTGGCCGTCCGCCGTGAATGCGCGCAGCGACGCGTTCTCGTCGTTGAAATACGCATGGATCGTGTAGGGGCCGCGCGTGATCAGCTCGCCCGATTCGCCGCACGGCACCGGCCTGCCTTGCGCGTCGACGATCAGGACTTCGTCGTATTCCGAGAGCGGGCGGCCCTGGGAGTTGAAGCGCACCGTGTCGGGATCGTCGAAGCGGGTGAAGCAGAGCAGTCCTTCGCTCATCCCGTAGCACTGCTGGATGTGAATGCCGAGCCGCGCCTCCGCGCGCGTCGCGAGATCGGTGGACAGCCGCGAGCCGCCGACCTGCACGTAGCGCAGGGTGTGGGGCGCGGCGCCGGTCGCGTGCGCGTGTTCGAGCCACTGCGCGAGCAGGGCGGGGACGAGCGTGGTGTGGGTCACGCCGTGCGCGGCGATCAGCTCCAGCGAGGTGGGCGCGCTCGTGTCGGCCGCCAGCACGACGGCGCCGCCGCTGGCCAGCGTGCCGAGGATGCCCGGACAGTTGATCACGAAGCCGTGGGACACCGGCAGCACGGCCAGGTAGACGGCCGCCTCGCTCAGTCCGAAAACCTTGCAGCCTGCCTCGATCATGTAGCTGTAGCCGCCGTTGCGCCGTGCGATGGCCTTGGGCAGGCCGGTCGTGCCGCTCGACAGCAGCATCATCGCAGGGTCGTCGGCCTGCATGCCGGCCGGCGTCAGCGCGGCGGGCGAGGGGGCGGACGGCAGTGCGCAGAATGCCTCGAGGTCGTGCCAGTCGGGATGGGCGTCGTCGCGAGGCGGGCCGAGGACCAGCTTGAGCGGCATTTCCAGCTGCTCGTCGGCGAGCAGGCCGGCCACCGCCTGAAGTGGGCTGAAACGGCGATTGCCCGCGGTCACGGCGATCGCGCGCGGCCGCGCCGTTTTCAGGATGTGCCGCAGTTCGCGCTCGCGGTAGGCCGGCAGGATCGGCACCGGCACCGCGCCCGCCATCAGCGCCGCCAGCATCAGGATCACGGCATGCGCGGTATTGGGCAGCTGGAACGCGATCCGATCCCCCTTGCCGATGCCGTGCGCGTCGAGCCGCGCCGACGCGGCGGCGACCCGCGACAGCAACTGCCGGTGCGAGATCGTCTCGGCGCCGCTGATCAGCGCGGGGGCGTCGCCGCCGGCGTGCAGGGCGGCGGCGAGCCGTTGATTCAGGGACATCGACGCTGCGCTCATCGCGCGGCTCCGGTGCTGTCGGCCGTGGCCGACGCGATCAGCCGTTCCAGTTCTTCCAGCGTGTGATCGTGCTTGTCCCACAGCGAGAAGCCCGTGCATCCCGCTTGCTCCAGACGCAATTGCAGATCCAGGGTCTCCGCCGAACTCAGGCCCAGATCCGCCCGGAGTTGCCAGTCGCATTCCGCCGACTCGAGCAGCCCGGAGGGCAGTCCGATCTCTGTCAGCAGGCCGATGATGCGCGTCGAAGCCATCCGATCATCTCCATATCCGATGTAATAGGAATGATTATTATTAAGCGTTGACCGCCGGTCGGTCAATAGAAATCCGTTAGAAAGTTTGCATGTAAGGATTCGATTGACAGAAATCTCTCGGATAACGCAATATTTTCGGCCGTCGCGGGGCTGTGCTCTCGATAGACGAGACGCTTACACGGGGAGCTGGCCGGGCCGTTTCCCGAGCCCGGGACACATGCGGCGCGTCACGGCGTGTCTTGTCTTTGAAATGAAAATGGTTATCATTACATTCGACCGATGGTCGGTCAATGGAAAGATCCGACCGATCGTTCACCTCATCCATCCACCCGACTGACCCGCGCGGCCTGCTCCGCCGGCCCGCGGTTGATGGCGTTTTCATCGGCTGCGGGGCAGGGCGGGGGCGCGTCGAGGCGCGCTCCGTCCGCGCCTCTTCGACGCGGAACAGGACAGACGGACACACATGCACCAAGGTTTTCGGACGCGGCCCCAGCGGCCGCGCGGGGGGCGGTCGCGGCTTGGGCCCACGGTCGCGCGCCGGCGTTTCGCGCTCTCGGTGATGCTGGCGGCGTGCACGCACGCCACCGGCGCGTGGGCGCAGGACGAGAGCGGCGGCGACACGCTGCCCGCGATCGCCGTGACGGACAAGCAGGGCGACGACGGCAACGGTTCGGTGCGCGGCTATGTCGCAGCCGAGGCGAGCGTCGGCAATCGGGGCCGGGCGTCGCTGATGACGACGCCGCAGTCCGTATCCGTGATCACGCGCGAACAGATCGACGAGCAGCAGGCGGCCACCACCAGCCAGGCGCTGCGCTACACCGCGGGCGTCAACAGCGAGCGCTTCGGCGGTTTCGGCTCGCAGCTGGACCTCACCCGGATCCGCGGCATCGACGCGGACTACTATCTCGACGGCCTGCGCGTGATCGGCAATCCGGGCAGCTGGCTGCCGCAGATCGACGCCTATGCGCTCGAACGGATCGAAGTGCTGCGCGGCCCCTCGTCCGCGATGTATGGGCAGGGGACGGGCGGCGGGATCGTCAATCAGGTCAGCCGGCGGCCGCGCGATACCGCGGAGCGCGAGGTGTCGGTGCAATACGGAGACGTCGATCGCGCGCATCTCGGATTCGACGCCACGGGGCCGCTGAACGCGGCGCGGACGGTGCTGTACCGGTTCACGGCGAGCGGGCTGGACAGCCATGAGCAGGTCGAGGGCATGCGCCACCGACGCCTGTATCTCGCGCCCGCCCTGACCTGGCGGATCAGCCCGAATACATCGTGGACCTGGCTGGCCGTGCATTCGCGCGAGCCGTCGATACCCGACTACAACAGCCTGCCGGCGGCGATGCTGGGGCTGAACGGCAGCCCGTATCCGCAACTGAACCGCTCGCGCAACTACACCGATCCGAACTTCCGGCAGTCGACGCGCACGCAGGATGCGCTGACGTCGATCTTCGAGCACGACTTCGGCCAGGGCTGGCGTTTCACCGGCAGCGCCCGCTACATGTATGTGTCGTCCGACCTTCAGCGCGGCGTGGTCTATGGCTACCAGCTGGTGAACGGACAGCCCTGGCTCAAGGGCTACGACGAGCTGACGCCCGCGAAGTCCAGCAGCTTCACGATGGACCATCACGTGACGGGCGAGCTGGGGCTGGGCCCGACGCGGCATGCGTTGCTGGCCGGCCTCGACTACACCACGGGCGTGCTGGACAGCGCGGTCTACAGCGTCGGGCCAGTGCCGTTCGATCCGTACGGCGCGAACTACCAGCCCGTGATCGTGCCGGATTTCAGCGCGAGCCGCGCCGCGCCGTGGAAGTCCCACCAGACCTTCACGCGCGTCGGCCTCTATGCGCAGGATCAGATCGCGTACCGGCGCTGGCTGCTGACGCTGAGCGCGCGGCACGACTGGTCGAGGAGCGACGACGCCACCCAGAGCTATTCGCCGGCGGTGCGCGAGACGCGCCAGCGCGACGGGAAATGGAGCGGGCGCGCGGGGCTCAGCTATCAGTTCGACGCCGGGCTGATGGCCTATGGGAGCTACGCGACCTCGTTCGATCCGCTCGTCGGCAGCGACTACAAGGGCGACGCGTTCGTGCCCGTCGAGGCGCGGCAGGCCGAACTCGGCGTCAAGTTCCATCCCGCCGGCTCGCACGTGCTGCTGACCGCCGCGCTCTTCGATCTCCAGCAGACCAACGTCAAGACCGCGGATGTCGACCACCTCGGCTTCAACAACCAGACCGGCGAGATCCGCACGCGCGGCTTCGATCTGTCGGCGACGATGGAACTGCTGCCGCGCCTGAACCTGATCGCGAGCTACACCTACCTGAGCAGCCGGGTCGCTGCCGATCCGCTCTACGCCGGCAAGCGGCCGGCGCAAACGCCGCGTCACAGCGCGAGCGCGTGGCTCGACTACCGGCTGCGCGGCGTGCTGGCGGGGCTGCGGCTCGGCGGCGGCGTGCGCTACCTCGGCGCGACCTGGGGGGATCCGGGCAATACCTTCCGCGTGCCGTCGGTCACCTTGTTCGATCTTGCCGCGAGCTACGACGTCGGGCAGCTCCTGGGGCCGACGCAGGACGCGACCCTGGCGCTCAACATCAGCAACCTGACCAACCGGACCTATGTCGCGAGCTGCACGTCGGCGATGTACTGCTTCATCGGCCAGGACCGGGTGGCGACGGTGACCTTTACCTATCGGTGGTGACATGAAGCGAATCACGGAAGCGCAGGCGTGGCGGCCGTATGCGGACGACGCAGGGCGCGACGCGGGGCCGGCCGCGGGCGCGTCGGCGGTGACGGAGGCGGCGCGCGCGCTGTACGGCGCATCGGTGCGGCGACGCGGCGCCTGGCTGGTCGCGCTCGCGCTGCTCGCGCTGCTCTGCGGGCTCACGGATCTGTCGGTCGGGTATGCGCCGTACCGGCCGGCCGAGGTGCTCGATGCGCTGTGGAATCCGCATGCGCCCGTCGCGCTGCGCGTGATCGTGCGCGACCTGCGTCTGCCGGTGGCGCTGACCGCGTGGCTGGTGGGCGCCTGCCTGTCGGTGGCCGGCGTGCAGATGCAGACCGTGCTGAACAATCCGCTCGCGAGCCCTTTCACGCTGGGCGTGTCGGCGGCGGCCGGCTTCGGCGCGGCGCTGGGGCTCGTGCTCGGGGTGAGCGTGCTGCCGGCCGCGCTGGTCGCGTACGCGGTGCCCGTCAACGCGTTCCTGGTCGCGATGGGATCGGTGCTGCTGATCGACCGCCTGAGCCGGCGGCGCGGCATGAGCAGCGAACTGATCGTGCTGCTGGGCACGACGCTCGTGTTCACCTTCACCGCGCTGTTGCAGGCGTTGCAGTACGTCGCGCCCGATCAGGCGCTGGCGGCCGTGGTGTTCTGGACCATGGGGAGCCTGGCCCGCGCCGACGGCCCCAGGCTCGCGATCATGGCCGGCGCGCTGCTGCTGGCCTGCATCGTGTTCGTGCGCCGGGCGTGGGCCTTGACCGCGCTGCGGCTCGGCGAGGCGCGCGCGAGCGCATTGGGGATTCCGGTCGCGCGCCTGCGCTTGCAGACCATCGTGCTGAGCGGGCTGCTGGCGTCGGTGTGCGTCGCCTTTGTCGGCACGATCGGCTTCATCGGGCTGGTCGGGCCGCATATCGCGCGCATGCTGGTGGGCGAGGACCAGCGTTTCCTGCTGCCCGCCGCCGCGCTGTGCGGCGCGGTGCTGCTGTCGGCCGCCTCGGTGGCGAGCAAGGTCGCGGTGCCGGGGCAGGCCGTGCCGATCGGCATCGTCACCGCGCTGGTCGGAGTGCCGCTGTTCTTCGTGCTGATTCTGCGGAAGGGGCGCGCGTGACCGGACTTCTGCATCTCGACGAGGTGGGCGCCGCGCTGGGCGGGCGCGACGTGCTGCGCGGCGTGTGCCTCGGGCCGTTGCGGCCCGGCAGCGTGACCGCGCTCCTGGGGGCCAACGCGGCGGGCAAATCGACGCTGCTGCGCCGGATCGCGGGCGAACTGGACGGGCCGGGGCGGGTGCTCGCGGCCGGCCGGCCGGCGCTGAGCTGGCCCGCGCAACACCCGAACCGGCCGGCTTTCGTGCCGCAGGACATCTTCGGCGGCGCGAGCCTGACGGTGCTCGAGGCCGTGCTGCTCGGCGCGAAGCAGCAGGGGGCGTGGCGCGTCGCGCGGCGGGAACTCGACGCGGTCTCGGCCTGGCTGCGCCTGTTGCAGATCGATGCGCTGGCCGGCCGCGAGCTGCGTGCGCTGAGCGGCGGGCAGCGGCAACTGGTGTCGATTGCGCAGGCGCTCGCGCGCGAGCCGCGCATCGTGCTGCTCGACGAGCCGACCAGCGCGCTCGACCTGCATCGGCAATTCGAGCTGCTGGCGCTGCTGCGCCGGCTCGCGCACGAGCACGGCTTATGCCTGCTGATGGCGATCCACGACCTCAACCATGCGCTGCGCTTCGCCGACCATGCGGCGATCCTGCACGAAGGCCGCATCGTCGCGTTCGGTGCGCCGGCGGAGGTCGTGACCCCGGAGATCCTCGCGCGCGTCTATCGCGTGCACGCCCGGGTCGAGCGGTGCAGCCGGGGCCTGACGCACGTGATCGTCGACGCGGGCGTGGCGTCGACACCCGCGGAGGCCGCGGTCCGGCCCGCCGCGTGAGGCGCGCGGCGATGCGGTCAGCGCGAACGGCGGCGCGGCTTGGCGGCCGGGGCTTCCTCGCTGACGCCGACCATGCGCAGGCACACGGCGGTGACATCGCGCGCGAACGCGGCGCTGTCGGTGTCTCGCGCGGCGATCGCGTCGTCGGTGACGCCGTGCACGCCCGTGTAGATCAGGAGCGCGGTGATGCGGGGCTGCGCCAGCTGCCACACGCCGGCCCGCGCGCCGCCGTCGAGAATGCCTTGCAGCTGGTCGAGGATCGCGTTCTTCTCCGGATTGCTGCGGTCGTGGTGATGATGGTTGGTGTAGACGATATCGTGGGTGCGATAGGTCTCGATGTAGGCCTCGATGCTGGTGCGGATCCAGGTGCATAGCCGACCTAACCAGTCGTCCGGGGCGCAGGCGTCGACGGTTTGCTCCAGGCGGCTCAGGTATTGCGCGGTATAGCGCCGGCCCATCGCCTCCAGCAGTTCGTTCTTCGAGGCGAAGTAGTGGTAGAAGGTGCCCTTGGCCACTTCGGCCAGTTCGACGATCTCGTTGATCGTCGTGGCTTCGACGCCTTTCTCCAGGAACAGCTTTTCGGCGGCCGCCATCAATTCGTCCAACCGTACTTCGGCCGGCTTGGTGCGGGGGGGCTTGGGCGTTTCCTGCCCGCGCTGGCTGGTTTTGTGTCTCATCGTGCTGTTAAGAAAGCGGGTGTGCGAAAGTCAGGAGTCTAGGCCATGACGATAGTGCCACCAATGGTTTCATATTTGACCGACCATCGGTCGAATGTGGGATGCGGCGCAAAAAGCGAATTGTTACTGTGCGTTACGGTACGGCCGGGCGGCGCCGGACGGGGTGTTCAGGCCTGCTGCGCGGGGGCCGCCATCCTGAGCAGCAGGCGGCTCGCGACGGCGGCCGCGCCCACGTTGAACAGCATGCTGTAGACAAACGCGCTTTGCAGCTGCGCGAACATGGGCAGATCCGCCAATTTTTCCAGTGTCAATTGCATGATCGTGCTGACCGCGGTGACGCCGAAGGCTGCGCCCACCTGTTGCAGGGTGGAGAGCACGCCGGCCGCCATGCCCGCGAAGCTGTCCCGCACGTTGGCGAGGACGATGTTGAGCATCGGGGTCATGACCATGCCTTGCGTGAGGCCCAGCATGAACAGCACCGGCAGCAGACGCCAGGGCGACTGCTGGATGGGAAGATACCGCACCGCCAGGATCAGGGCCGCGAAGCTCGCGGCATAGGCGGCCGCGCCGACGAACACGCAGCGCGGGCCGTGGCGATGGATCAGCTTCGGCATCAGCAGCGACGAGACCGAGAAGCCGACGCTCGTCGCCACGTAGACCATGCCCGCCTGGAACGGGCTCAGCTTCAACCCCGACTGGAGCAGGATCGAGAATGCCAGCGTGAACGAGCCGGCGGTCGCGTAGATGCACATGACCAGCAGGGAACCCTTGACGAACGACGCGTCCTGCAGGAGCGCCATGTCGATCAGCGGGGTGCGGCCGAGGCGCGCATAGCGGGATTCGTGCAGCGTGAACCCATACAGCGTGCCGAGACCGGCCAGCAGCAGCGCGTAGCTCCTGAAGTCCCAGCCCCACGCCGAAATCATCAGCAGGGGCAGCAGCGCAGCCGAGATGCCCACGCTCGACAGGATCACGCCGCCCCAGTCGATGGACTGGCCGCGCGCGGGCGAGGTGCCGCGCAGGGCGCGGGAGAAGTACAGCGCCACGATGCCGATCGGGAGGTTGATGAAGAAGATGCTGCGCCACTGCAGGTCGAGGAGGTTGAGGGAGATCAGCAGGCCGCCCAGCACTTGCCCCGCGACGGCGGCGAGCCCGAGCGTCATGCCCAGGTAGGCGAAGGCCCGGCCCGCGCCGGCCGCGTCGAAATCCGAGCGGATGCTGGCGTAGATCTGCGGGAACAGCAAGGCCGCGGACAAGCCTTGCAGGAAACGCGCGGCGATCAGGCATTCCGCGTTCGGGGAGAGTCCGCAGAAGATCGACGAGACCGTGAAGCACACCATGCCGATCCGGTAGGTGCGGCGGCGCCCCCACAGATCGCCGAGCCTGCCGCCCGTAATGAGCAGGAGACCGAACGACAGTTCGTAGGCGACGATGATCATCGTCAGCTGGATATAGCTGGCCTGCAGGGAATGCTCGATGTTGACGATCGCGATATTGACGACGAAAAGATCAAATATCGTCACAAAGCCTGCAAGCAGAAGGGCGAACAGCGCATACCGCTGCTGATGGATCATGAGTTCCTCGATTCGGTGATGCGTGCGCCGGAAGCCGGCCGGGCATGGCCGATCCGGGGCAGGTGGGCATTTGCGTTTAATTGACCGACGGTCAGTCGGATGCTAGGATGATAGCGACTCGCGACGATGCTGTCATCGTCGGCGTCCGGATCGCGCGGGATGAAACCGGGGTCCAGGGCGGAATCACGTGTGATGGATCGAGTTCGGTGAACAATCGCCATTATTAATATGGAGTGCAAATAAACAAGGCGGCGTTGATTCGCCAGTGTCGTCCTGGCGGGCAGGTTGAATGGGCCTGAATCAGGGCGTCGTGGCGCGCAAGCCGCGATGCGTCACTTTGCCGGGCGCGACGTGAGCCCGGCACGGTGTTCGGGCTTCGGTGCGGTTGCTTTCCTGACTCGGCGACGGGCATGCCCAAGGTTCGAGGTTCGAGGTTCAAGACGAGGCGCCTGCGCGTGTCGGAGCAGGGCGTCGCGCGTGCCGGGCGTGCCGCTGTCGATCCGTCGCTTCCCGGTGCGCCGAGCGTCCGGCTGCGAAGCCGGTTGCCAGTTCCAAAACTTCCGGAGGTGGTGGAATGATGAGCCCAAGAATCGGAATCGTAGGCGCGGGGCATTTGGGCGTCGCGATGGCGTCACGTTTGATCGCGGTCGGATTCGACCGCGGGCGCATCTGGCTCGGCCATCGCGGATCGCGGTCGTCGCATGCGATCAGCGTCGCGGCCGGCATGGCGGATCGTCTGGCGCATGTGAACGAAGTCATCCGGTATTGCGACGTGCTGCTGTATACCGTCCGCCCCGCGGACTACGCGATGATCTCCGCCTACGCGCTGCGCGACGGGCAGTCGCTCATTTCATTCCTGGCCGGCGTGCCGCTCGAGAAACTGCGCGATGCCGCCGGCGGTGCCGGCTCGGTCACGCGCGCGATCATCAGCGCCCCCGACACGATTGCCTCGGGGCGGTCGCTTGGCGTGGCCTATGGCGAGGCGGATGCGCCGGCGCGCGCGCTGTTGGGCGAGATGGGCGCGCAACTGCTGGACGTGTCGTCCGAGGACAAGTTCGAGCCGGTGACGGTTCTCGGCACGTGTCTGCCGTTCATCCTGATGTACTGCGATCACCTGAGGATCACGGTCGGCGACGACGACATCGTGCACTGCGCGGCGGCGTTCGGGCTCGGCGAATGGCGCGGGATCATCGATTGGGCACAGCGCGTGAAACCCGTGACGGCAAGTGCGCAGGACCTGACGTGCTACATCGGCCGCGCCGCGACACCGGGCGGCGTGGCGGAAAGGATCATGCGCTCGCTCGAACGTCACGGCGATTTCGCGAGGACCGTCACGGAAAGCGTCGAGCACGCGAAGTCGCTGGCGTTTCCGTGAGCGATGCCTTTTCCTGAATATTCAGGAATCCGCATGTCTCGGCGCGATGAGGAAGAGGGGCGGCGTGTCGGTCGAAACAGGGTGTCCGGCCGGGCTGTCGCGCGTTGACGGCGTTGCCCGGACGTCGGGCCCGGCTTGCTCCGACTGGAACGTTGGACGGCATTCTTTTATTTTTTGATTGACCGACGGTCAGTCGAAATATAGCATGAAGACTGGTCCACGTTCCTCTCGATCTGCCGCCATGCACAGATATCGACTTCCGGCCTTGATTGCCGCCGCCTATCTCGGGACGTTCCTCGCGACGCTCGACATCAGCATCGTGAACGTCGCGCTGCCGACGCTGCAGGCCGCGTTGCATGCCGACCTCGCCGGGTTGCAGTGGGTGGTCAACGCCTACGCGATCGCGCTGTCGGCGCTGATGCTGTCGGCGGGGCCGCTCGGCGATCGCTACGGTCACAAGCGGGTGTGGCTCGGCAGCGTGCTGCTGTTCGTGTTCGGCTCGGTGCTTTGCGCGGTTGCCGGCCGGCTCGACACCTTGCTCTGGGGGCGCGCGATCCAGGGCGTGGCCGGCGCGCTGCTGATCCCCGGCGCGATGCCGATCCTGACCCACGCGTTCCCCGAGCCCAAGCAGCGCGCCAAGGCGATCGGCGGCTGGTCGGCGTTCAGCGCGCTCGCGCTGATCTCCGGCCCGTTGCTCGGCGGCCTGCTGGTCGAGCATGTCGGCTGGGAAAGCGTCTTCCTCGTGAACGTGCCGTTCGGGATCGTGGCCGTGCTGCTCGGCGCTTGGGGCATTCCCGAGCGCAAGCATCCCGATCATGCGGCGTTCGATCCGCTGGGGCAGGTGCTGAGCATGGTGTGGCTCGGCATGCTCAGCTACGGCCTGATCGAGATCGGCGAGCACGGGGCCGCGCCCGACAAGGTGCTGATGCCGCTGGGTATCGCGGGCGTCGGCTTCATCGCGTTCGTGTGGGTGGAGCTGCGCGTCAGGCGTCCGCTGCTGCCGGTCGAGCTGTTCCGCAACCGCACGCTGGTGCTCGCCAATCTCGCTTCGTTCGCGCTGGGTTTCTCGGGGTACAGCAGCCTGTTCTTCATGTCGCTGTTCCTGCAACAGGCGCAGGGAAATGCGCCCGCGCTCGCGGGTTGGCATCTGATGCCGCAGTTCGTCGTGACGGCCGTCGTCTCGCTGCTGTTCGGCCGGTTCGCCGCGCGTTTTTCCCTGAAGGCGCTGATGGTCGCGGGATATGGCCTCGTCGGGGCGGCGCTGTGCGCGATGGCGTGCTTCAGCCCGTCGACGGCCTATCCGACGATCGGCGCGGTGCTGGCGGTCCTGGGCCTGGGCATGGGCCTCGCGGTGCCGGGCACCGGCATGCTGGTGATGGGGCATGCGCCCGCGCCGCGCGCGGGGATCGCGTCGGCCACGATGAACGCGTTGCGCCAGACCGGCATGAGCCTCGGGATCGCGATACTCGGGAGCGCGATGAGCCTGCATGCGGTCAGCGCGATGACGCTGTCGGCGGGCGCGGCCGGCGCGCCCGATGCCGCCGGGCTGGCGCGGCGCGCGGTCGTCAATCATGCGCTGCCGGCCGGACAGCCCTGGATCGCGGATCTCTATCGGGCCGCGATGGCCAACGGGTTCACGCTCGCGATGCTGTGCGCCGGGCTGGTGTGCCTGTCGACGGCGTGCGCGTTGTTCCTCTTCCACGCCGAGCAGACCGCGCCGCGTGGGGTTGCGGCAACCTGAGCGCGGCGCTTGGGCGCGGCCGCCTTGCCATGACGCTGTCGTGGCCGGCCCGGCGGATGGTTTGCGAGTGATTGCGCTGCGCGGAGGCATCGACGCTCGGCTTCGACCGCGGCATGTTCTCGTGATCGCCGCATCCGCCCGTGCGCGGGAACCGCGCCGCAACCGAGGTGCTGTCGTTATTTCGCGCGATGGCGCAGCGGACGCGGCCCGAGGCAGCGGCCCTGAGGGCGAGACCCTGAGGGCGAAACCCTGAGGGCGAAACCCCGAGGACGAAACCCCGAGGACGAAACCCCGAGGACGAAACCCCGAGGGCGAAACCCCGAGGACGAAACCCCGAGGGCGAAACCCCGAGGGCGAAACCCCGAGGGCGAAACCCCGCGTCAGTCCCCGAGCGCGCGGTAGCGGAATCGCTCGCCATCACGCTCGACCCGCCCGCCCGACTTGAAATGGGCGGGGAACAGCACGATGTCGGTGCCGGCGAGTTCGTGCAGGAGCGCGGTGCGGACCTGCGCCGCGAGCGCGCCGTCCCAGTCGAAATAGAAGTGGACGTCGGGGCGCACGAACTGGATCGGATGATGCAGCACGTCGCCCGAGAACAGCGCGGTCGGGCCGCCGCTGCACGCGTGCAGCATGCAGTTGCCGGGCGAGTGGCCGAACGCCGGGCGCAGCCACAGGCCGTTGCCGACCTTGCCGAGCAGCACTTCGTCGCCTTCCACGAGATCGGCCTGGCCCGCGTCGATGACCGGCAGCACGGAATCGAGCCACGGCTCGCGGTCGAAAACCGGGGCGTCGGGGCGTCCGATGTGCTCGACGTCGCGGCGGCCCATCACGTAGCGCGCATTCGGGAAGGTCGGCACCCACCGGCCATTGTCGAGCCGCGTGTTCCAGCCGACGTGATCGACGTGCAGATGCGTGCACATCACCATGTCGATGTCTTCCGGCGCGACGCCGGCGGCATTCAGCCGGTCGAGCCAGGGCGTGTTCAGCCGGTGCACGAAGTCGAGCGAGCGGTCCTTGTCGTTGCCGTTGCAACTGTCGATCAGGATCGTCTTGCCGCCGATCCGGACGAGGTAGCTGTGCACGCTCATTCCGCAATGCGCGTGCGCGGGGTCGGGCGACAGCGCGTCGTCCCAGTACCAGCGTTTCAGGTGTGCGAGATCGGCGGCCGTCACGCCAGGGAAGTAGGTTTCGACGGGAAGATTCATCTCCATCTCGATGATTTTCCGAACCGCGAGATCGCCCAGCATGATTGGCTGCATGTTGCCTGTCTCCTGTTATGTGCCGCGATGGGGCGACTTCGCCCGGCGGGCGTGGGGAACGTGCTGCTGCTACGGATGCGGATTGCGAGGCGCTGCTTCGCGCGGGGAGGCGGGCGCGGGACGGCGCAGGCGGGAACGGCGGAGGCGCGGGGTGAATCCGTGCCGGTTTCGGCAATCATCATACATGTGGCGCGGCATGGTCGGCTGCGGTACGGTGCATGGCGGCGGGCAAGGACGCCGGGGCGCCGGACGGAGCGGGCGGACCGCGTCGCGCACGGTGTCCGGGCGGTTCGTCGCCGGTGCGGCGACACGCGCGAAGCGCATCCGCATTCCCCCATTCATTTCCCGAATCCATTTCCTGCCCAAGAAGCCGGGAACGCATCTCTGCCCGGAACTCGACGCGCTGCTGCGCCATGGACTGCGGTGCGGCAACACCCTGGGCGACGGCCCCGTATATGCCGACTGGCCGGTGAGGGGCGCGGTGTTCGCGGCCTTGCGCCAGGCGCTCGACCGCGCCTCCGTCGCACGGTTTCCGCAGGGGCGGCACACGATCTGCGATGACCCTCGCTATGGCTGGCACGACGCGTGCCGCTGCCTTCTGCGCGGCGACCTGCTGGCGGCGGGGCAGACGAGGCCGCCGGTGGCGTGAGACGCGCGCGGTGCCGGCGCCGGGACGTCGGCAGCCGCCGACGCTTGCCGGCGACCATGACCGATGCCGCCCCTTTTCTCCCCGTATATCCCGATCTCGATGAGTCAAGATATGAGAAAACCTGATCAATTGAGGCAAGAAATATAAATATACGTCACGCTTGATGGCTGGCACCATGTGCGCGCTTCCGGGATAGTTCGTCATGCCAATGGTGTGACATGAATCGGTGGAAGCCGCGCGCAGCGGGGCCGGATGCCGGCGACGCGACCGCCCGCTCCGATGCGGCGGTCCGGCGCTCCGGCGGTCCCACCCGGCCCCGCGGCGCGGATCACGCAAACGGCGTGCGCGGGTCCAACGGCGCGCGCTGTCACGATGAAAGGCTGAACAATGGACGACATGAACAAGCAAGCACCTCACCCGGACGCACGCACGCCGTCGCGCACGCGCCGGCAATTCATCGGCGGGGCGGCGACGCTGGCCGGCGCCGGCTTCGCCGGCATCCTGACGGGCTGCCTCGGCGGCGGCCAGGATGCCCAGGCCGCGACCGGGTCGGGGGCGTCGTCCAGCAGCACGGCCACCGCCGCGCGCCCGGCCTACCTGATGCCGAGCGAGGATGCGCCGCATGCGGCCACCTGCATGGCGTTCGCGTCGGCCGAAGCGGGCATCTGGACGCCCGTGACGTCGAGCAGCACCAACGCCGGCATCGATCGCGTGCAATCCGACCTGATGGACGTGGCGAAGGCGGTCGGCGCCTATGAGCCGGTATCGATGCTGGTGCTGCCGTCCGATCTCGCGATCGCGCGCAGGCTGCTCGCCGCGCCGAGCGACGCGAATCCCGACCTGCACGCGAAGTACCAGGCGCGACCGGCCGGGACGGGTGGCGTCACGCTGGTGCCGCTCGCCGACGGCTTCGACGATTTCTGGACCCGCGACACCGGCTGCGTGTTCGTCAAGGCGCGCGAGAAGGGCGGCGCGGCGCACGCGGTGGATTTCAATTTCAACGGCTGGGGCAACGCGAACACGGACGGCCTGATCTCGACGGGCGGGCGGCTGCGCCGCACGTCCGACGTGCCCGGGGCGGCGCTCGCCGGCAGCAATCGTTCGAAGGCGGGGGTGTTCTACCAGCCGTTCGCCAACGATCGCAGGCTGGCTGCCTGGATGGCGGCCCGGCACGGCGCGCCGCTGATCCGCAGCACGCTGACGCTCGAGGGCGGCGCGATCGAGGCCGACGGCGAAGGGACCGCGATCCTCACGGAATCGTCGGTGCTGCACGTGAACCGCAATCCGCAGCTGTTCCGCATTCCGGGCGGCGACGTGCGCCGCGCGACGCTGCTGCCGACCGCACGCGACACGGTGCGGCTCGAACTGCAGCGCACGCTCGGCATCGACAAGATCATCTGGCTGCCGGGGACGGCGATCTACCCGCGCGGCTGCGGCGCGGGCGCGGCGCCCGGCGCGGCGACGCCGGACGTGGAAACCGACATCACGAACGGTCACGCCGATTTCTACGCGAAGTTCATCGCGCCCGGGGTCGTGGCCTATGCGTCCGATCCCGCCAACGCCACGGGCGAGCGCGCGCTGATGCGCGAGAACCTGAAGCACCTGACCGGCCAGACCGACGCCGCCGGGCGCACGCTGCGGCTCGTCGAGCTGGCGGCGCCGGCCGATTACGGCATGTCGGGCGACGTCGAGCTGAATCGCAGCCAGATGTCGAACTTCGCGGCGGGCTACATCAACTTCTATCAGTGCAACGGCGCGTTCGTCTTGCCGAAGTTCAACGACCGGGCCGCCGACGCCGCCGCGGTGCGCGCCTTGCAGCCTTACACGGGCGGGCGGGCGATCGTCCAGGTCGACATCCTCGGCATCGCCTCGGGCGGCGGCGGGCTGCACTGCGCGACCCGCGAGGTGCCGGCTTGAGGACGCCGCGCGCCGGGCGGCCGGCGCGCGGCGCGCGTCATGCGTGGTCCGCCGGCGCGGCCTCCACCGCCGGCGGCGCGCCGTTTCCCTGCGCGCACAGCCAGTCGAACGCAGCGGCTACCGCCCGCGAGCGCGGCGTCTTCGCGACCCGCGAGATCCACCATGCCGCGCCGGGCACGCGCGGATACCCGGGCAGCACCGCGAGCCGCCCCCGGTCGATTTCATCCTGAACCAGCAGGCGCGGCAGGCAGGCGAGGCCGTGGCCGCGCAGCACCGCGTCGAGCGCGAGGCGCTGGTCGTCGTAGATGGTCTTGTTGCCGAACGTGGCGAGCTGCTCGCGCAGGATGGCCGCCGTGTCCTCGCGGACGATGTCCTCTTCCAGGCAGACGAGATCCGCGTGCGCATGGTGTTCTGCGACCGGCACGCCGGTGAGCCGCGCGGCCAGCGCGGGCGCGCACACGGTCACCCGTTCGTCGTCGAGGAAGGGAATTTCGAGCAGTCCGGGCTGCATGAGCGGGCGCTGGCCGATCGTGATGTCGACGTCGATCTCGTCGACATAGCGCGCGCTTTCATTGACCGACAGCAGCGGGCACAGCTCGGGAATCGCCGCGCGCATCGCCGCGAGGCGCGGCTGCAGCCAGCCGTGCGCCAGCGGCGCGGGACAGACCAGCACGACGAGCCCCGGCGTGAGATAGGTGCCGATGCGGCCGAGCCCGCTGCGCAGCGTTTCCAGCGAGCGCTGCACGCTTCGCTGCAACACCTCGCCGCCCACCGTCAGCTCCACGCCGCGACCGACCCGGCGAAACAGCGGCTGGCCCAGTTGTGCTTCGAGCTGATGGATCTGATGGCTGATCGCGGATTGCGACAGATGCAGCTCGTCGGCCGCGCGCGAGAAGTTGCCGTGGCGGGCGGCGGCCTCGAAGCCGATCAACAGTTTCAGCGACGGGATACGTGTCATCGAGATATGAATGAAACTGATTGATTAAGCCAAGAAAGATCAATTTTCATCAGGTTTCGATGCTAGCACAAGGGCTCATCCATCATTCATGAGGAGCGGGACCGATGAGTCGTTTCGATGCGCGTGAGGCCGGCTATCGCATGCCGGCGGAGTGGGAGCCGATGGCGGCGACCTGGCTCGCGCCCGACACGCTCAGCGCGTTCCGGAAGGAAACCGGCATCCAGGTGCGCCACGACGCCTACGACAGCGACGCGACGCTGCAGGCCAAGTTGATGACGGGCGACAGCGGCTACGACCTCGTCTGGCCGTCGAACGACGTCATGGCGCGCCAGATCCAGGCCGGCGCGTTTCGCGAACTGGACCGCCGCCGGCTGCCGAACCTGCGGCACCTCGATCCCGCGCTGCTGCGGCTCGCCGCCCAGGCCGATCCGGGCAACCGGTACGGCGTGCCGTACATGTGGGGCACCGTCGGCGTGGGCTACGATCGCGCGAAGCTGAGCGCGATCCTCGGCAAGGATCTGCCGGCCGACAGCCTGGCGCTCGTCTTCGATCCGCGCTCGCCGCGCGGATCGCCGCGCATTGCCGGATCGGCTGGCCGGACGCGGCGAGCCTCGTGCTGCCGCTCGCGCTGCGCTATCTCGGCCGCGATCCCGTGCATCCGGGCCCGGCCGATTATGCGGCGGCGGCGGAGGTGATGCTGATGAAGGTCCGGCCGTCGATCGCGGTGTTCGTCAATTCGTCGGACGCGCACGAGCTGATCGACGGCGAGCTGTGCGTGACGATCGGCTACTCGGGCGCGATCACGCTGGGCGCGGAGAAGGCGCGGCGGCTCGACGCCGCGCGCGATATCGTCCACGACCTGCCCAGGGTCGGCACGCTCATGTGGTTCGACAGCATGGCGATTCCGAAGACGGCGCGGCATCCGGACAACGCGCACCGCTTCATCGACTACATCCTGCGGCCCGACGTCGTCGCGAAGATCTCCACCGCGAGACGCTACGCGAACGCGAACCGCGATGCGCTGCGGTACATGGATCCGGCGCTCGCGCGCAATCCGCTGATCTATCCGGGCGAGACGGTGCGCCGGACGCTGTTCACGCCGGAGGCCGAGGCGCCCGCGCTGAGCCGCCTGCAAGGGCGGCTGTGGACGCGCGTGAAGGCCGCGCTGCCGTGACGCGGGCGGACGCTTACAGCGGCTTGGCCGCGACGGCGGCCGACGCCCGCACGAAGTTGCCCGCGCCGAGGTGGTGGATGGTGTGCAGCGCGGCGTTCGCCTCGTCGAAGCGCCAGCGGCCCTGGCTGAACACGCGCGCGTCGGCGGCCGCCGACACGATCTCGCCGAAGCAGGTGTCGTAGGCGTCCTCGGTGTGCGCTTCCGGGATCAGCCGGCACTCGAACCACGCGGCGCAATCGGTCTCGATCACCGGCACGCCGAGCACGGGGCCGGGCGCGGCGGCGATGCCGTAGCGCGCGAACTTGTCGAACTCGCGCCCGCTCGCGCCGCCGACCGCGTAGGTCAGGTCGATCGCCGCCGCGCCGGGCAGGCACACGCCGAACCGGCCGCTCGCGGCGATCAGCTCGCGCGTGAAGGTGCGCTTGTCGATCACGATCGCGATGCGCGGCGGCGTGAACTCGACCGGCATCGACCAGGCGGCGGCCATCACGTTGCGGCGCGCGCCGTCGGCGCTGGTGACGAGCACCGTCGGGCCGTGGTTGATCAGGCGGCTGGCGTGTTCGAGGGCGACGGGCTGGAAATGGGTCATGGCGAGGCGGGGCGGCGGCGGGTTGAACGGAGCGGGTCGATTGTATGCCGAAGCGCGCGGGCGAGCCGGCCGCGGCGGGGCCGGGCGCACATTGCAGTTCGATGAAAAAAAGTTGTCGAAAGCCTAAAGCTTCCTTTCGATCGGCCGATAACACTCGACAGACCACGGGCGATCGCCCGAAAAACACACACCAATAAGCCAAGAACCGAGGGCCCGCTTCGCTGGAAGCGGAGCACGCCGACCATGCTACGCCGAGAATCTTCGGGACGCGCAGACCGCGGGGGCTGTCGCGCGCGTCTCTTGCTGTGCCTGCTTGCCGCGGGCGCGCCGTTTGCCGTCGCCGCGGCCGGCATCGTGCCGGACGGCGCGACGTCGACCCGCGTGTCGGTCGGCGCGGGCGGTCGGGAGATCGTCGATCTCGCACCGGCCGTCGGCGGCGTGTCGCACAACAGCTACACGTCGTTCAACGTCTCCGCCGCCGGCGCGTCGCTGAACAACGTCGGCATCAATGCGCGCACCATCGTCAACCAGGTCACGGGCACGGCCCGCAGCCTGATCGAAGGCAACATCGAGGTGCTCGGCGGCACGCGCGCCAACCTGATCCTCGCCAACCCGAACGGCATCACGGTCAACGGCGGCTCGTTCACGAACACCGGGCACGTGGTGCTGTCGACGGGGCGCGTCGGCTTCGTCGACGAACAGCTCGCGCCCGGTCTGATCCGGCGCGACGTGGTGCTCGACACCGACAGCGGCACGATCGTGGTCGGCCCGAACGGGCTGTCGAGCGCACTGATCTCGCTCGACCTGATCGCGAAGAACCTGCTCGTCGACGGGCCGGTGGACAATACCTTCACCTCGAACACCGCGGGCCTGCGCCTGCTCGCGGGGCGCAGCCGCGTCCGCTTGAACACCGGCGTTTCGCCGACCGACAACGCGAACGAATGGCTCACGCGCTACGCGCCCGGCCCGGTCGAGACCGCGCAGCGCTTCGCGATCGACATCACCGCGGCAGGCAGCCTCACGAGCGGCCGGATGCAGCTGATCGTCACCGACCGCGGCCCGGGCGTGCGCAGCGCGGGGCCGCTCAACGCCTCGCTCGGCGACTTCACGCTCGCGTCGAACGGCAGCGTCGAATTCAGCAACACGCGGATCGACGCCGCGCGCCACGCGCAATTGCAGGTCGACGACGCGATCACGCTGACCGGCGTGCAGTTCAAGGTCGGCGGCGGCCATGCGACCGTGAACGCGGCCGGCCCGCTCGAACTGCGCGGCAGCAGCCTGCTCGTCAACGAAGGCATCAAGCTGGCGGCCGCGAGCATGCGCTTCGGCCCCGGCGCGGCCGGAGAGCGATCGAACGTCGCGTCGTCGACGAGCGGCGTCGTGCTGACGAGCGCAGGCGACATCGTCAACCTCGGATCGATCGTGCAAGGCCAGAAGGCGATCGACGACGAGCCGGCCTCGCGCGGCGCGGTGACGCTGACGGCGAAGGGCAGCATCCGCAACCAGTCGCTGCCCGACACCGCCCTCGGCATCCTGTTCGGCGTCGCGGGCGACGTGTCGCTGACGGCGGGCGGCGACGTGATCAACCAGAACGCGCGGATCCTGTCGAACCGCAGCGTGACGATCGAGGCCGGCGGCGACGTCCGCAACGTGGTCGACCATGTGGCGGGCGTCGGCGACGGCGCGCCTGTCAGCTACGCGGACCGCGGCGGCCGTTTCCTGTTCTTCACGCATCGCAACAGCGGCTTCAGCGTCGACTACGGCGCGATCGTCGATCCCGCGAAGCTCGCCTACATCAAGGCGGACGGCGGCGACGTGACGATCCGCGCCAAGGCGGTCGCCAACCTCGGCGGCTCGATCCTGTCGGACGACGGCGCGATCGACATTACCGCGCGCGACACGCTCGTCACGCAGGCGCTCTTCACCGGCCAGGCGCGTTTCGCGCGCAGCTGCTTCATCTTCTGCCGCTCGAGCGCATCGAGCACCGTGCGCGGGTTCGGCGGCGTGATCGAGGCCGCCACCGACATCACGCTGAAGGCCGGCACGCAGATCACCAATACCGGCGGCACGGTGCTGGCGGTGCGCGCGCTCAAGCTCGATGCGCCGCGCACGCTCGCGCAGGGCGTGCTCGGCTACAGCGCGGTGAACCGCGTCCACGATCTGAAGACCTGGTTCGGCAACCGCTGGGCCGCGATCTACGCGGCCGATACGGGCGGCCTGTTCTCGGGCGGCTCGGGGCAGGTGGTGCTGACGGGCGAGGGCATCGTCGACGGCGGCGTGTTCGGCGCGCCGGGCGGCGTGCATGCCGCGGGCGGCGTCGTCACGCTGCGCACGCCCCGCCGCGAGCGGGTCACGATCGGCAACGGCAACCATCTGGGCCTCGTGTCCTGGTTCGGGCTATGACGCGCCGGCTCGTGGTGTCGCTGGCCGCGCTGGCCGGCATGCAGGCGGCCGGCGCGCAGGCGCTCGGCGGCCTGCCCGCGGGGCTGCCCGCGCCGCGCATCGAGCAGGATCCCGCGCAGCGCCTGCTGCAGGAGCAGCGCGACCGGCAGCGGCGCGACGAGATCGAGCAGGCGCCCACGCAGATCGACGCGCCCGCGCCGCCGCCGCTGCCGAACCTGCCCCTCGACGCCGACGTGGAGACGCTGCCCGACGTCGCGCCGATGTTCACGATCCGGCAGGTCGAGTTCCTCGGCGCGACGGTGCTGCCGCCCGTCACGCTGCAACGGATCGCGCGGCCGTTCGTCGGCAAGTCGCTCGGCCGCAATCGCATCAACCTGCTGCTGCGGCGCGTGACCGAGGCGTTCATCGCGCAGGGCTACATCACGACGCGCGCCTACCTGGGCGCGCAGAACCTGGCGTCGGGCACGCTGAAGATCAACGTGGTCGCGGGCCGGATCGCCGCCTTCACGCTGAACGGCCAGCCGTTGCGGCCGCGCGATCCCGAGCGGCCCTGGTGGCGGCCCGACGGCGGCGGCTGGCTGACGGACGCGGGCACCGCCTGGGCGTTCGGCGCGCGCGCGGGCGACGAACTGCGGCTGCCGGACCTCGAACAGGGCGTCGAGCAGATCAACCGGCTGCGCCGCAACCAGGCCGAGATCCAGATCATGCCGGGCGAGGCGCCCGGTGATTCGATCGTCGCGCTCGCGAACCGGCCGGGCGACCGGCTCTACTACAACGTCGGCGTCGACAACTACGGCAGCACGCAGACCGGCAAGACGCGCTATCGCGCGGGCGTCGAGGCCGACAACCTGATCGGCCTGCAGGAGTCGCTGTCGGCCAGTTTCGTCGGCACGCGCGAGAGCAACGCGATCGTGCTGTCCGCGGCGGTGCCGTATGGCTATCAGACCTTCAGCTACACGACCTCGCTGTCCGAATACCAGCAGATGATCGGCGACGTCGCGCTGCTGACCGGGCGCTCGTTCAGCCAGATCCTCGGCTGGAACAGCGTGCTGAGCCGCTCGCGCAGCGGCCGCACGAGCCTCGACGTCACGTTCGCGAAGACCCGCACCGAGCGCAGCGTCAACGGCATCGACCTCGATCCGCAGAACCTGAGCGTGCTGCGGGTCGCGCTGAACGGCTTGCGGCGCTTCGTCGCGCAGGACCAGGGCGCGGCGGCGACCTGGGAGGCGGGCGTGTCGCAGGGGCTGCCGTGGCTCGCCGCGAGCCACGACGCGCCCGACAGCGGCGTGACGGACGCGCACAGCCAGTTCACCAAGCTCGACGCGACGGCGACGCTGCAGGTCGCGCTCGGCGCGCTCGGCGGCATGCGCTGGGGTTATCGCGGCACGGTGCGCGGCCAGTACAGCCGCGTCGCGCTGTTCGGCAACCAGCAGATTTTCCTCGGCGGCATGGATTCGGTGCGCGGCTTCACCGAAGGCGGCCTCAGCGGCGACAGCGGGATCTACATGCGCAACGAGGCCGCGTGGCAGAACGTGCCCGCGTGGCACGACGCGCGCATCGAGCCGTATGTGTTCGTCGACGCGGGCAAGGCCCACCTCGTCGCGCAAGGCGGCTGGCCGACGCTCGCGGGCGCGGGCATCGGCGCGCGCGCCGCGTGGAGTTTCAGGAAGCAGGTCGTGACGGGCGAGGTGCTGCTCGGGCAGGCGCTGCTGCAGCCGGCCGCGCTCGGCCGGCGCGCGACGGTGCTGCTCGCGACGCTCAACTGGTCGGAATGAGGAGGAAGGACATGGAACACGAGGCACTCCGGATGAAGGACGGACGCGCGCTGCGCGGCTGGCGAGGGATGGCCGGCGCGCTGTGCCTGGCGCTGGGGCTGGCGGCGACGCAGCCCGCGCTGGCGATCCGCAAGCCGGCCGCCGCGCCGGCGGCGGCGACGGCCGGTACGCCGCCGGGCATCGCGGCGCGCGTCAACGACGTGGCGATCACGCAGGCGCAGCTCGACGCCGCGCTGGCGGCCGTGAACCTGCCGGATACGCCGGCGTCGCGGCAGGCCGTGAAGAACCAGCTGATCGCGCGCGAACTGTTTCGCCAGGCGGCGGAGCGGCAGCGCTACGACGCGCGGCCGCAGGTGGCGGCGGCCGTCGAGCAGGCGAAGTCCGCCGCGATGATCGCGGCGTGGCTGCACGATCAGGTCAAGCCCGCGCCCGTCGGCGATGCGGACGTGAAGGCGCGGTACGACGCGGTGGTCGGCGCGCTCGGCGACACCGAATACAAGGCGAGCGCGATCGTGCTCGCGGATCAGGCCGCGGCCGACGCGGCGCTGAAGCAGCTGCGCAACGGCGGCGATTTCGCGCAGCTCGCGAAGCAGTCCAGCCTGGGGCCGGCTGCGGCGCAAGGCGGCGCGCTCGATTGGGTGTCGTTCAAGACGCCGATCGCGCCGGGGCGCACGCAGAACTGGCCGCAGCCGCTCGCCGAGGCGCTCGTCGCACTGCCGCAAGGCGCGCTGACCGCCGCGCCGGTGGTGGTCGACGGGCGTTACTGGATCCTGCGGGTCGATGCGAAGCGGCCGACGCAGGTGCCGGCGTTCGATGCCGTGAAAGACGTGTTGCGCCGGCAGCTGGAACAGGCTGCGCTGGAGAAGGCGACCGCGCAGGTCGTGGTGGATCTGCTGAAGAACGCGCGCATCCAGCAGTGAGGCGAGGTGGAGCCGTGCGGTAGGGCATGAGGGGGCGCGGCGGCAGGACAAGCAGGACAAGCAGAACACAAAAAACAAGCAAGGCCGGCCCGGGGAAAGGGCACCGCGCGCGCCACCGGCAGGCCGGCCGGTTGTCGTGCGCCGCCGGCTCAAGCGGAAAGCAGAGAGCGAGATCAACATGAACGCGTCGACTAGAAACGCATTGCGTCACCTCGAACAGCAGCACGCCGCGCAGCCGCGCGACGGTGCGGCCTTGCCTCGCTGGATCCGCGCGATGGCGCCCGCGCGGACGCGACCGCTTTGGCAGCGCGCGGTCGCGGCCGTGGTCGCGCTGACGATGTTCATGGGGCCGCTCAGCGCGACGGTCGAGCAAAGCCGTCGGGCCGCCGGCCTGCTGGCGGCGCACCGCGCGCCGCTCTCCGACGACGCCTGGCGGGCGCTCACGGATCTCGCCGGCCTGCGGATCCGCTTCGCGATGCAGGCCGCGCAGGCCGCGCCGATCGTCGATCCCGCCGCGCCGATCGCGTTCCGGCCGATGCTCACGCAAAGCACGGGGCTCGGCGGCGGCGTGCCGGTCATCAACATCAGCGCGCCGAACGCGGCCGGCATCTCGCTCAACCAGTATCAATCGTTCAACATCGATCCCGTCGGGCTGATCCTCAACAACAGCCAGATGGCGGGCACCTCGCTGACGGGCGGCGACGTGCGCGCGAACCCGAACCTCGGCGGCCGCACGGCGAGCGTGATCGTCAACCAGGTGACCGCGACGGGCAACGGCTACGCGAGCCTGCTCAACGGTCCGCTCGAAGTGTTCGGCTCGCCCGCGGCCGTCGTGATCGCGAACCCGAACGGCATCACCACGCGCGGCGCGGGCTTCACGAACACGATCGGCGTCACGCTGTCGACGGGCGCGCCGCAGTTCCTGAGCGACCTGAACGGCGCGCGCAGCGATTTCGCGCAGGCGCGCGCGATCGGCTACGACGTCGTGGGCGGCCGGGTGCAGATCGAAGGCAATGCGGGGGTGAACGGCCCCGGCGCGGGCATCGAAGGCACCGTCGGCACGATCGACCTGATCGGCGAGACGATCGGCGTGAACGCGCCGCTGTATGCCGGCAACCGGATCAATGCGGTTGCCGGGCGGCAGTTCGTCCTGCCGTCCGCGTCGGACGCGACGGGCACCACCTACACGACGAACGCGAACGGCGCGCGCAACGCCGCCGATGCGATCGCCGCGGCGAACGGCCGCGCGATCGACGCGACCGCGTTCGGCGCGATGACGGCCGGCCAGATCCAGGTGATCAGCACGGCGGCCGGGATGGGCGTGCGCGCCGATGCGCAGCTGGCCGCGAACGCGGGCGATCTGGTGTTGTCGTCGAACGGCGACGTGTCGATCGCGGGGTCCGCCGCGCAGCAGCAGGCGACGATCCGCGCGAACGGTCAGGTCGAGATGCGCGGCGCGCAACTCGGCGTCGCGGGCTTCACGGTGCAGGCGAACGGCGACGTGACCTCGACGGGCACGCTGCAGTCGGGCGGCAGGCTCGACGTGAAGGCGGGCGGCCGGGTCGCGCTCGCGAACGCGCAGGCCGAGGATGACGTGACGATCGCGGGCGGTCCGGGCGTGACGCTCGGCGACGTGCAGACCAACAAGCGCCTGGACGTGAGCGCGCGCACCGGCGACGGGCGCGGCGACATCCGCCTCGACGGCACCGTGCTGAGCCGCGACGATACGACGCTGCGCGCGGCCCGCGACCTCGCGGTGGCCGGGCAGCTCGGCGCGCGCGCGCTGCGGGCCGAGGCCGGGCGCAGCCTGGACGTGAGCGGGCGCATGCAGACGACGGGCGATCTCGCGCTGCACGCGGCCGGCGACATCGTCACGCGGGGGCCGGTCGCGAGCGGCGGGCAACTGACGCTCGACGCCGGCCGCGACGTGGCGGCGGGTGGCTTGCTGCAGGCCGCGGGCGACCTGCGGGTGCGCGCCGGCAACAATGCGAGCGTGGCCGACACCCGTTCGGGCGGTGTACTGGACCTGTCGGCGCGGGGCGGGGCGGACGGCGGCGACCTGACGTTCAACGGCGTCACGCAGGCGACGGGCGCGACGCGCCTGCAGTCGGCGCGGGATCTGGTCGTGAACGGCACGCTGGCGGGTGGCGCGGCGCTGACCGTCGAGGCGGGGCGCGACGTGACGGTGGGCGCGCAGGGGACGGTGCAGGCGAGCGGCGATCTCGCGCTGACGGCGCAGACGGGCAGCGTGACCTCGCGAGGCGCGTTGACCGGCGCGCGCGACCTGACGGTGAGCGGCGGCCGGGACGTGGCGCTGCTCGGCGCGACGGGCGCGATCGGCGCCGCGCGCGTGAGCGCGGGCCGCGACCTGACGGTGGGCGGCACGTTCGCGGGGCGCGACGGCGCGCGGCTGACAGCCGGGCGCGATGCGGCGCTGGGCGGGACGAGCGCGGTGTCGAAGGACCTCGCGGTCGAGGCGGCGCGCGATCTCGCGGTGACCGGCGCGGCGCAGGGCGCGAACGTCACGCTGACGGGCGGCCGGGCGATCACGCTCAACGACGTGCAGTCGAGCGGCGCGTTGCAGGCCACTGCCCGCACGGGCGGGCTCGCGATCGACGGAACGGTCACGTCGCAGGCGAGCGCGACGCTCGCCTCGGGCGGCGACCTCGCGGTGCGCGGCGCGTTGCAGAGCGCGGATCGGCTGTCGCTGACGAGCGGCGGCGGTCTGTCGATCGACGGCAAGGCGCATTCGCTCGCGACGGGCAAGGTGTCGGCGGCGGGCGCGCTCGACGTGCGCGGCGTGCTTCAGACCACGGGCGCGCTCGATCTCGACAGCGGCGGCGCCGCGACGATCGGCGGGACTGTCAATGCGTTGTCGTCCGCCACGTTGAAGTCGACGGGCGACGCGACGGTCAACGGTCTGCTGCAAAGCGCGGGGCCGTTGTCGGTGACGGGCGGCGCGGCGACCTCGGTCGGCGGCACGGTATTGTCGACCGGCGATCTCACGCTGACGAACACGGCAGGCTCGCTGACGAGCACGGGCACGATCGCGGCCGGCAACGACTTGCGGATCGACGCCGCGCACACGGTCGATCTCGGCAGGCAGGCCACGGCCGCGCAGCGCGATCTGTCGATCAAGGCGGGCGGCGACCTGCGCGCGGACGGCACGGTGACCGCGCAGCGCGACGGCACGCTCGACGCGGGCGGCCGGCTCGGCGGCGGCGGCGCGCTCGGCATCGGCCGGGCGGCGGAACTGCATTCGGGCGGCGACACGCAACTGACGGGCACGCTGCGCGGCGATACGGTCCATGCGCGCGCCGACGGCTCGGCGTCGCTGCATGACGTGCAGGCCGCGTCGGCGCTGACGCTCGATGCCGCGCATGACCTGCGGACGACGGGCGGCGTGGTCGGCAATGCCGAGGTGACGTTGCAGGCGGGCAAGGATCTCGATACGAACGGTTCCATCCAGGCGACCCGCGACCTGACGCTGACGGCGGGGCAGAACCTGAGCGCGACGGGCGCATTGCGCACGCATCAGGATCTGCACGTGCAGGCTGGAAACCACGCGGGCGTGGCGGATGCGCTGGTCGACGGCAAGCTCGACGCGCGCGCTCTGGGCGGCGACCTGAGTTTCAACGGCGTGACGCAGATCGCGGGCGCGACGGATCTCAAGGCCGCGCGCGACGTCAACGTGAACGGCGCGTTGACGAGCGGCGCCGCGCTGAGCGCGGACGCGGGCCGCGACGTGACGGTGGGCAAGCAGGCGACGCTGCAGGCGGGCGGCGATCTCGCGTTGAATGCGCGCGCGGGCAACGTGAGCGCGCACGGCGTGCTGATCGGCGCGCGCGACGTGACGGTGACCGCCGCGCAGGACGTGACGCTGGACGGCGCGACGCGCGTGTTCGGCGAGGGCCGCGTGAACGCGGGCCGCGACCTGACGGTGGGCGGCAGCCTGGCCGGGCAGGGTGGGGCGCGGCTGACGGCGGGGCGCGACGCGGTGCTCGGCGGGACGACCGGCGTGCTGCGCGACCTGACGGTCGACGCGGGGCGTGATCTGGCGGTGACGGGCGCGGCGGTCGGCGCGGGCGTCACGCTGACGGGCGGCGGCGCGGTCGCGCTCAACGACGTGCAATCGAATGCGGCGCTGCAGGTCAAGGCGCGCGAGCGCGGGCTGACGATCAACGGAACGGTCACCTCGCTGTCGAGCGCGGATCTCGCCTCGGGCGGCGACCTCGCGGTGCACGGCGCGCTGCGCAGCGCGGGCGGCGCGAATCTGACGAGCGGCGGCGCGCTGGCGATCGACGGCGTGTTGAGCACGCTGTCGTCGGCGACGCTGAAGGCGACGGGCGACACCACGTTGAACGGCGTGCTGCAGAGCGCGGGGCCGTTGTCGGCGACGGGCGGCGCGGCGACCCGGATCGGCGGGATCGTTCACTCGGGCGGCGATCTCGCGCTGACGAACGCGGCGGGCTCGCTGACGAGCACGGGCACGATCGAGGCCGGCAACGACTTGCGGATCGACGCCGCACAGGCGGTCGATCTCGGCAGGCAGGCCACGACCGCGCAGCGCGACATGGCGATCCACGCAGGCGGCGACCTGCGCGCCGACGGCACGGTGATCGCGCAGCGCGACGGCACGCTCGACACGGGCGGCCAACTCGGCGGCGCCGGTACGCTGGCCTTCGGCCGGGCGGCGGCGCTGCATTCGGACGGTGATACGCGACTGACGGGCACGCTGCGCGGCGACACGGTCCAGGTGCGCGCGGACGGCGCGGCGGCGGTGCATGACGTGCTGGCCGTATCGAGCGCGGCGCTCGAAGCGCAGCGCGATCTCGATCTCACGGGCGCGCTGCGCAGCGGCGGAGGCGCGGCCTTGCAGGCAGGTGCGAACCTCGGCGTGACGGGCGCGCTCCAGACGGCGGGCGATGCGAGCCTCACCGCGACGCAGGGCCGGATTGCGACGAGCGGACCGCTCGCGAGCAACGGCGCGCTCGACCTGCGCGCGGGTACGGACATCACGCTGGCCGGCGCGACGGGCGCGGCGCGCGGCATGACGATCGAGGCGGGGCGCGAGGTCGCCGCGACGGGCGGGCTGACGGTCCTGTCGGGCGATCTGCGGATCGGCGCGGGCAATGGCGCGAGCGTGGCCGACGTCCAGGCGGGCGGCGGATTCCATCTCGACGCGCGTGGCGGCGATGCGCAGTTCAACGGCACCACGGCGGCGGTCGGCCTGACCGAGGTCAAGGCGGCGCGCGACGTGCTCGTCACGGGTGCGCTCGCGGGCGGCGGCGACGGCGCGTCGGCGAGCCATGCGGCGACCACCGTGCGGGCCGGGCGCGACGTGCGCGTGGCCGGCATGCTGGCGGGCGGCGCGCAACTGGGCGTGGACGCGGCGCGTGATGTGAGCGTCGATGCCGCCGGCCATCTGCAGGCGGCGGGCGACCTGACGCTCGCGGCGCGTGCGGGCGGCGTGACGGCAACCGGCACGCTCGCGGGCGAGCGCGACGTCGCGATCGATGCGGCGCGCGATCTCGCGCTTACCGGCAAGACCAGCATCGGCGGCGACGCAACGCTGCACGCGGGCCGCGACCTCGCGCTCGGCGGCACCGTGGCGGGCAAGGGCGGCGCGAAGCTCGACGCCGGCCAGGACCTGACGCTGGGCGGTGCGGTCGGTATCGCGCGCGATGTCGATGCGCAGGCCGGCCGCGATCTCGCGGTCACGGGCGCGTTGCAGGGCAACGCGGTGACGCTGACGGCCGCGCGCGCGATTGCGCTGAAGGACGTGCAGTCGGCCTCGGCATTGAAGGTCGACGCGCGCGGCGGCGCACTGCGGCTCGACGGCATCGTAAACACGCTCGGCGCCGGCTCGCTGAAGAGCGCCGGCGACCTGAACCTCAACGGACAATTGCAGTCGGCGGGCAACCTCGCTACGACGAGCGGCGGCAAGACCACGCTGGCCGGCGCGCTCAATGCGGGGGCCAAGGCCTCGCTCGATGCGGCGGGCGACCTGGAGATCGGCGGCGCGCTGCGCGCGACGGGGCCGCTGCTGGCGAAGAGCGGTGGTGCGCTGAAGGTCGGCGGCAAGGTCGAGAGCGCGTCGAGCGGCGTCCTGTCGGCCGCGCGCGACCTGACGATCGACGGCACGCTCGCCACGACGGACGCGCTCGATCTGACGAGCGGCGGCCGCACCACGTTGGCGGGCTCGGTCAGCTCGCTCGCGGGCGGCGCGTTGCACGCAGCGGGCGACGTCACGGTAAACGGCCGGCTCGATACGCGTGCGCCGCTGTCGATCACGAGCGGCGGCGACACGACGGTCGGCGGCGCGTTGATCTCGGGAGGCGATCTCACGCTGCGCAATGCGGCCGGCGCGTTCACGAGCAGCGGCACGCTGCAGGCGGACGGCGCGTTGTCGATCGATGCGGCGCGCGTGGTCGACCTCGGCGCGGGACGCACCACGGCGCTCGGTGATCTCGACGTAAGCACCCGCGGCAACCTCACGGCCAACGGCACCGTGCTCGCGCAGGGCGCGGGCGCGCTGACGGCGGGCGGCGCGCTGGGCGGGGCGGCGAACCTCGGGTTCGGCAAGGACGCGACGCTGCGCGCAGGCGGCGACCTGAACCTCACGGGCGCGCTGAGCGGCCGTGCAGTGGATGTACGCGCGGAGGGCGCGGCGACGCTGCACGACGTCAGTGCGGCCGGGGCGATGACGTTGGCCGCGGCGGGCACGCTGACGACGACCGGCATGCTCGACGGCAAGACCACGGTCGCGTTGACGGCCGGCCGGGATCTCGCGCAGCGCGGCGCGCTGCAGGCGCAGGGCGATGCGTCGCTGACGGCGCGGCAGGGCCGCGTCGAATCGACCGGACCGGTGACGAGCGGCGGCGCATTGGCGCTGAAGGCAGGTACCGACATCGCACTGGCCGGCACGGCGACCGCCGGCGCGGATACCACGCTCGACGCCGGCCAGGCGCTGACGGTGACGGGCGCGCTGACGAGCCACGGCGGGCTCGATGCGAAGGCGGGCACGGATCTCGGCATCGCGGGCACGGTGGTGGTCGACCATGACGCGACGCTGAGCGCGGCGCGCGACCTCGGCGTCTCGGGCGGGCTGAGCGGCCACGGCAAGGGTCGGGTCGGCGCGGGGCGCGACCTGAACGGCGCGGGCACGATCGCGTTCGCGCAGACGGCAGCGCTGGAGGCGGGCCGCGACGTGGATCAGCGCGGGCTGATCCAGGGGCGGCGCGTACAGGTGACGGCGGCGGGCGGCGCGGCGGTGAAGGACGTTCAGGCCGACGAAACGCTCGCGCTGAGCGCGACCGGCGCGCAGCCGGGCGAGCATGCGGGCGATCTGCGGATCGACGGCACGGCGACGGCGGGCGGTGCGGTCCGCGCCGACGCGCAGCGCGACCTGCAGGTGGCGGGCAAGCTGAAAGGCGGCGCGACGGTCGAGGCGAGCGCGCAACGCAATCTGAAGGTGGAGGGCGCGGTGCAGTCGTCGGCGGACATGACGCTGAGCGCGCGCGGCGGCGACCTGACGGCGACGGGCGGGATCAACAGCGGCGGCGCGCTGGGCGCGACCGCCGGCCAGGACCTGCGGCTCGGCGCGACGACGAGCGCCGTCGGCGACGCGACGCTCGCCGCGGGGCGCGACCTCGATCTCGGCGCGGGGCTGCTGATCGGCGACGCGAACGGCAGCTTGCGCGCCGACCGCGACCTGCGCGGGACGGGGACGCAATCCTTCACGCAAGGCGCGTTCGATGCGGCGGCCGGACAGGATCTCGCGCTCGGCGGGCGCGTGCAGGCGCAGTCGGTGCGTGCGCAGGGCGGACGCGATGCGACGCTGCACGATGTCGCGTCCGCGACGACGCTCGATCTGATCGCGCAGGGCAAGAACGGCGGCGGCGATGCGACGATCACCGGCGAGGCATCGGCGAAGGGCGCGGTGACGCTCGACGCTGCGCGGGATGCACGTGTGAGCGGCGCGCTGGAGAATGGCGCGGCGCAGACCTTGAACGCGCAGCGCGACGTGATCGTGAGCGGCACGACGCAGGCCAAGGGCGACCTGAAGGCGCATGCGGTGACGGGCGATGTCGTGCTGGCGGGGGCGACCACGGCGGGCGGCGCGCTTGCGCTGACCTCGGGCCAGGATACGCGGCTCGCCGGTCCGGTGAATGCGACCGGGGCGACGACGATCGAGGCCGGCCGCGATCTGTTGGTCGACGGCACGCTCGCGGGACAGGCGGCCGGACAACTCAAGGCGGCGCGCGACATCACGGGAGCCGGGGCGATCGGATTCGCGCGCGACGCGACCCTCGACGCCGCGCACGACGTGGCGCTGAGCGGCACGCTGCAAGGCGCGTCGGTTGCGGTGACGGCGGGCAATCAGGCGGGGCTGGGTTCGGTGCAGGCATTGAGCGGCGATCTCGCGGTGCGCGCGCGCGGCGGCGATGCGACGCTGGCGGGCCCGGCCACCGCGATCGGCGCAGTGTCGATCCAGGCGGCGCGCGACGTGCGCGTCGACGGCGCGCTCAATGCGGGAGGCGCGGCGACGCTGAGCGCCGCGCGCAGCGTGACGACGGCCGATGTGAACGCAGCGGGCGACTTGACGCTCACCGCGACGAGCGGCGCATTGCAGGCCGGCAACCTGACGACCCAACACAGCCTCGCCGCGACGGCGGGCGGGGCGCTGACCGTGGCGGGCAAGACCGTCGCGGGCGGCGATGCGCGCCTGGGCGCGGGCGGCGACCTGACGTTGAAGGGCGACATCGGCGCGCAGCAAAGCGGGACGCTGAAAAGCGGCGGGACGTTGACGGCGGCGGCCGTCGCGTTCGGCAAGGAGGCCATGCTCGACGCGGCGGGCAGTCTGAATGCAAGCGGCGCGGTGACGACCAATGGCAAGCTCACGGCGAACGCGGGCGGCGATCTCGCGCTGGGTTCGGTGAACGCAGGCGGCGCGACAGAGCTGCATGCGCGCGGCGCGAACGGCGCGGGTGACGTGCATGTGAACGGGTCGTTCGTATCGGGTGGTACGACACAGGTCACGGCGGCGCGCGACGCGCTGTTCGCGGGGACGGCGGCGAGCGACGGCGCGCTGAGCGTGACCGCGGCGCGCGACCTCACGCTGCGCGACAAGGTCGGATCCGGCGGCGACCTGACGTTGAGCGCGACGCAAGGCGCGTTGCGCGTCGATGGCACGCTGGCCGCGGTCGGCGCGCTGAAGGGCAGCGCGGGCACGACGCTCACGCTCGGTGCGGGTACGCTCGTCAATGGCGATACGAACCTGGCGGCGGGCGGAGACATGCGCATCGGCGGCCCGATGTTCGGGCTGGGCGGCGCAGATCTGAAGGCCGGCGGCGCGATGACGGGCGGTGCGCTGACCTTCGCGAAGGCGATCGACGTCGCTGCGGGCGGCGCATTGACATTCGGTGCGATCGACGGCGCAGGGACGCTCAACGCGACGTCCGGCGGCGACATGAAGCTCGCGTCGGCGAGCGCGGTCGGGCAGGCGACGCTGACCTCGCGTGCGGGCGGCGTGAGCGTGGACGGTCTGTTGCGCTCCGGCGGCGACGCACGCGTACAGGCGGCGCGCGACGTGGCGTTGGCGGGCGGCGTATCGGCGATGGGTGCGGTGGATGTCGACGCGAAGGGCGGCGATGCGACGGTCGCGGGCGTGTCGTCGAATGGCGATGCGCGCATTCATGCGAGCGGCAAGGCGACGCTGAGCGGCACGAGCCTCACGGTCGGCGACCTGACGGTGACGGGCGGCGACGTGGTGATGAAGGGTTCGGCCGGCAGCTCGCGCAATCTGAACATCGAGGCGCAGCGCACGCTCGACGCGGGGGGCGCGTCGCTCGCGGCGTCGAAGCACGTGCAGGCGACCGGCCGCGACGTGACGCTGGGCAGCGTGATCGCGGGTGCGCTCGATGCGCACGCGGACAACCAGCTGACGCTCGTGGGCGAGACCGTCGGCGTGGTGGGCGCGGCAAACCTGACCTCGGGCAACGGCCTGCACAACGCGAGCAAGGTGCTCGCGGGCGGCGGGCTCACGGTGTCCGCGCAGAATCTCGTCAATGCGGAAAAGGCGTCGCTCGCGTCGACCGGCGCGACGACGATCAACGCGACGCAGTTCACGAACGCGGGGCTCGTGAATGGCGCGAGCACCCAGGCGAACGTGGCGGGCGCGCTGAACAATGCAGGCGGCGCGCTGATGGGCGTCGATGCGCTGAAGGTGGAGACGGGCGCGCTCGACAATCGCAACGGCGTGCTGTTCGCGGGTAATGCGAACGATCCGAACGGGGCGATGAAGGGCGACCTGTCGCTGACGATCCGCGGCGGGGACGGCGCGCTGAACAATGCGAGCGGCAAGCTGCTCGCACAGCGCGACATCGGCGTCAACGCGGTGAACCTGACCTTCGATCCGAGCCAGGGGCTGATCAATCAGCGCGGCCAGCTGTCGGTGACGGCGGGCTTCGTGAATATCGGCGGGAACTGGAACTACGGCGGCCAGGGCGTGACGCTCACCGGGCAGCGCGGCATCAACAACGGCGGCACGATGACGGGGACCGCCGGGCTGACGCTGAACACGGGCGGCGGCGCGTTCAACAACTACGGGCAGGTGTCGGGTTGGGACGTGACGCTGAACGGCGCGCTGAACAACGGCGGCGGCGCGGTGATGCATGCGGACAACATGCTTGCGCTGAATGGGAACGTGACAAACCGCGGGACGGTGGAAGCGGGCAACGTGCTGAACGTGTCGGGTTGGGATTACGACAACCAGGGCGCGACGACGCAGTCGAAGGGGGATGTCAATTTCAAGCTGGGCGGGACGCTGCAGAACACCGGCGGGTCGGTGTTCGCGGGGCGGAACGTGAGTATCTCGGCGGGGGCGGTGGTCAATGATCAGACCGCGCCGGGAGCGGCGGTGACGACGACGCGGGACATCGTGGATCCGAATCTGCTGTGGTCGGGGCGGGTCGGGACGATCACGCGATGGGTCGTCGACAGGTCGGGTGGCGGGGATCATGGCTACACCTACTCGGCGCAGCGCACGCTGGATGCGTCCATGGGCGACTTGCTGTCGCCGACCGGATCGACCAGCACGCGATACCTGAATGCATGGGGGTGCACGGAAGCGACTTGCTATATCAAGGGGACCGCACCGGTCGCGGGCTCGGGGACGGTGACGTTCGGCAAGTACGGGGGCGTCTACATGGGAACCAGCAACGGCAACGACGTCGGCCAGGCCAAATGGGCGATCGGCGTCGCGCCGGGCGCGAGCGACTCCCGGACCTTCGTGCTGCCGACCGTCCATGAAACGACGACGAGCCAGCAGCCGGGTATCTCGGGCGTCATTTCCGCCGGGAATGCGATTTCGTTGACGGCCGGCTCGCTGTCGAACCGGGGCGGCCAGATCGCGGCCCAGGGCGACATCTCGTTGAATGTCCAGTCGTTGAGCAACGGCGCCGTGGCGCCGACGACGCTGAATCAGACGGTGCGGTACGTCGACCAGGGGCAATACACCGAGTTCCTGAAGCAGCTGGTTGCGCTGAATCCCAAGGACAACTCGATTCTTGGTCAGATCACCGCGCAGAAAGCGGCGCCCATTTTTGTCCGGGGTACCGGTTCGAGCATGAGCTACCTGCCGGCGTCGGCTTTCCAGATCGACGTCAATAGCGCGGCGCCGAGTTCGACGGGTACGGTCAGTTCCTCCACCCCGACCGGCCTGATCGCGGCCGGGCATGACCTGACGGTGGGCGGCGGCAGTCTCGTCAATGCCGGGATGCTGTATGCGGGACGCGACGTGTATGTGTCGGCGCAGAACCTGTCGAATCAGGGCGGCAACCAGCAGAACCATTCGGGGCAGGTCGGTTGTGCTGCGGGCGTGCCGAGCAGCGCATGCGGCAATGCAGGACAGCCGCGGGGCAACAACCCTGTCACGACGGGCTTCAGCTACAGCCAGAGCGACGCCACGATCTACGCGGGCCGCGACCTCGTGATCGCGGCGGGCAAGGTCGACAACACCTACGGCAACCTGCTGGCCGGGCGCGATGTGGTGATCGGCGGCGTCGGCACGACCGCGAATTCGACCACGCCCGCGCAGACGCTGAACAACACGTCGGGCAACATCATCGCCGGCAACGACATCAAGCTGAACGTGTCGGGCGCGATCACCAACAAGCTGCCGCCGCCCGTGCCGGTGCACGAGAACTACGGCAAGCAGGAGCGCTACAGCGGCTGCATGACCGCGGGCGGCTATAAGGAAAGCTACTGCGAGGGCTACGTCGATCGGCAGTCGGGCAGCACGTCGGTGATCAGCGCGGGCAACACGCTCGACATCAGCGCAGGGTCGCTGACCAACATCGGCAGCCTGATCGCGGCGGGCAACAGCGCGTCGATCGTCGTGGCCGGGCCGGTGATCAACGAGGCGCAGACGCTTAACGCGTACTGGCACTCGCACTGGGTGCAGGAAACCGGAATGTTCAGCAGCGACAAGCGCCATGACATCTGGGCCTGCGGGAGCCCCGAACAGTGCAAGGCGCTGTACGGCAGCGCATACGCGCGCGCGGGCGGCGCGATCGATCCGCCGACGCCGGTCGGCAACATCGCGGCGACGATCCAGGCGCCGAATTTGTCGATCCAGTCGAACGGGCAGATCCAGAACGTCGGCAACGTGATCGGCACGACGGTGGTGCTGAGCGGGCAGAAACTGATCAACGGCATCACCACGCCGAACACGTATACGCCGCATGTGAACGCGCCTCAGCAGGTGATCACGCTGAGCCCGCTGACCTTGCCGGGGTTGAACCTGTCGATTCCGCGCGCGGTGGGCAGCGGTACGCTGCCGACGCCGGTGGCGGGACGGGCCGCGTATGTGAACGAAGGGCTGGGCGGTTCCGCGATCGGCGCGTGGAGCCCGCAGGCGCTGCTCGACAACTTGCCGCCGAGCCTGCAGCCGGGCTCGACGCTGTTCTACTACAACCCGCAGGAAGAGAACCTGCTGTTGCAGCAGGCGGCGTTGCAGCAGACGGGCAAGGCGAGCTTCGTCGACGGGCTGGCGTATGACAGCAAGCACGGCGCGTCGGTGACGGAGCAGGAGAAGGGCTACCTGTATCAGAACGCGGTCGATTATGCGAAGCGCAACACGCTGCAGCTGGGCGCGGCGCTGACGCAGGCGCAGGTGAACCAGCTCGACCGGCCGATGCTGTGGTACGTCGAGCAGACCTTCCCCGATCCGACCTGCACGGCGACCGGGACGGGCGTGTGCCCGACGATCACGGCGCTGATGCCGCAGGTGTATCTGCCGAAGGACATCACGGCGATGTCGGCGGGCGGGAATATCTCCGGGCACGACGTCACGTTGAAGTTCAACCAGGATGGGCAAGGCAGCATCCTGAACACCGGCAGCATCACGGCGGGTGGGACGTTGAGCGTCGATACCCGGACGCTCACGAATCGCGTGAACGAGGTCAATGTCGGGGAGATCTGGCAGAAGGTCGACGGCGGGTATCTGAACACGACGGGGACGGTCGTGCAGCCGGGCGGGTTCATGAGCGCGGCGAACATGGATCTGAATGTGCAGGCGTTGAATCAGATCGGCGGGGCGCTGACGAAGCTCGGTGCGGAGGGTTCGGTCGATGAAGCCGGCACGAAGCAGATGCTGGCGGATCTGCAACGGCAGCTGGGCGGGAATTTTGCCCAGACGGCAGTCGACGATCACCTGCATCAGGATTTCGTGAAGGAAGGCGGCGCGTTCGGGATGACGCAGATCTTCTCGATGGCCGTGGCGATCGCTGCTGCGATTGCGATGCAGCCTTACCTCACGGCCGCGATCGGCTCGATGAGCGGCGCGACTGCGGCGGCGACGGAAGCGGCGTTCGCGGCGGCGCAGCAGGGCTTGACCGGGGCGGCGATCACGGCAGCGGCGAGCGCTGCGGGTGGTTCGCTGGCGATGGGCGGGCTCGCCAATACGATGATCGCGGTGGGGTTGAGCAGTTTTGCTTCGAGCGCGATCGGGCAGTTCGTCGGGACGGGGAAGATCGATCTCGGGTCGAGTTTCCGCAATGGCTTGATCAGTGCGGCGACGGCGGGGCTGACCAATGGCATCACGTTTAATGCCCAGACCGGGATGCCGGGCTTCAGCTTCAACGCGCCTGTAGACGGGATGTCGAGTCTTGCGAGCCTGTCGGGCGTGCAGAACATCGGCAGTTCGTTGGTGCCGAAGGCGGGCGCGGCGGTCGGACAGTTGCCGGCGCAACTTGCGGCATTGGGGGCGAATGCGGCGATTCAGGCGGGGATGGGGTCGCTGATTGGCGGGGAGAGTTTCCTCAACGGTCTGAAGAACAATCTGATTCGCGATGCGGCGGCCGCGGCGGCGTTTTCCATCGGTGACGCAACGGACCCGGGGACGCTGAAGAATATCGCGGCGCATGGCGCGCTGGGATGTGCTGCGGGCGCGGCAGGTGGAGGCGGGTGTGAAAGTGGTGCGCTGGGTGGTGTGGTCAGCGCGGCGTTCACTCCGGACTTCATCAAGGCGATCGATTCGAAGGGGATGCCACTCGATCCGGGGCAGCGGGCTGCTGTGGCTGCGTTTGCGACGTTGGCGGGTGGAGGACTTGCCGGGCTGACGGGCGTGGACATGCAAGGGGCGATCACGGCGGCGCAAAACGAAGCGATGAATAACGCGAGCGCCGATTCACATCTCGCCAAGGTGCTTGAGCACGGAGGGGTGACGGGCAAGCTGTTGCTGGCTGCGTATACCGCTTTGCCATGGCTGCCGGGTAATCCGTTGACGCAGGCTATGAGTTCCACGGTCAAGGATTTGGCAGGTCGGATACCCGCGTCCGGTCATCGTAAACCGACGGCGGATGAGGATATGCTGACGGGGGATGCGGGCAAGAGCGGTAACCCGTTGACGTCGAAGTCCAATAAGGACTTGCTGCTGGAGGGAACCAGGAACGGCTTGAGCGTTGTTGGACCTGTGGGCGGCGGTGGGCCGCTGGCTCCTGGGCCGGGCGCGGTGGCGATGGCCGGTGCGGGGGCGATGTCTCCGGGCGCGGCAGCCGGTGCGGCGAATGTGGCAGGGTATGGGGCGGGGAATACGACGCTCAGTAACGGGAGCGATACAAGTGCTACAAAGGCTGGTGACACCGCGGAGGGAGGTGGCAAGTCCAGAAATAAACCACCGGCTCCGCTGCCAGAGGCGGATGGCTTGCCGCATACAATCGTGGAGCGCCCAGGGGCCGATGGCCAGTACACCACGCATAACGGTGATGGGACCTGGATGCAATATCGCGGCTCTGGACAAGATCACGGAGGCATTCCACGTCCAAATGTTAAGGAGACGAGTGTCAACGTAACACCGGATGGGAGGGTATTTGTGGGGAAAGGCGAGGTCCGGCCAGCTAGGCCAGATGAAATTCCTGCGGGCAAAACGAAATGACTATCGAAAACTGGAAATACAAGGATTTCGTTGCGGCAAACAATGGTCGGTTCACAGCTTTGGATTTTATTCATGCTGTGTCATCGAAAATTGATTTGCCTTATGATTTTGTGATGTGTATTGGGGGTTTGATTTCGCCTGATATGGTTTTGTTTGATGGTGTTGTTGTCGCGTCTAATTGGTTTGATGAAGAAAAATATCGCGAACGTCGACGCACGGGAATGGCGCCAGGTCAGGCGCAGGCTTGGTCAAATTTGGTGGAGATAACAGATATTTTTAATGGCATCTCATTTGAAAGTGCTAAAGAGCTGGCTGGATTTTTGGCAAGGACGTGGGATGGGGTGATTGAATATAAATTTCCTGGTGAAGTGGTTAGATCAAGCATTATTGTCGAAGAGGATTCCTGTGAGGTTTTTGTTACGATTGGGAAATTTTCTGATGAAGGAAATGTTTAGCGGAAATTTGAGAGCGCGGCGTTGCTCTGGTGGCAAGGAAAATGGTTTATATTCATTTGCGATTTTGTGCAGGCTGAACGTGATTCAGGTTTAGTTCCGCATGAAGTTTTTGATGATGAATTTCTAAAGGAAGTCGTTGTCAATTGCGAAGGGAGAGATCAATAGTGCGGAGCACGGCTGTGCGGCTGGTGAGGAATGCAATTTGCCTGGGCTTGGACCCAGAAGCATGATGCTGAAGTCAAATTGCATACCGATTGATGGCATCGGGCCGAGATGCCGGGCCTGTCAGTAATTTCGTGTTCAAGGCATATGATTCTTCCCAGGAGAAGATATGCCTCGCAAACCGAAGACCCCGCGGGTAGAGCTGCCGGCCATTCCCGCTGAACTGCTGGAGCAATTCGGCAGTGGCCCGATGACGGCCGAAGCCATCAATGCCGCGACGCTCGCGCTCAAGAAGGCACTGATCGAGCGGGCGCTGGGAGGTGAGATGAATCACCATCTCGGCTACGCGCCAGGCAGCGCCAAACCGTCCAGCGTGACGAACCAGCGCAATGGCCGTGGTGCCAAGACCGTTCTGACCGAAGACGGCCCGATCCGTATCGAGGTGCCGCGCGACCGCGACGGCAGCTTCGAACCGCTGTTGATCCCCAAACACGAACGACGCTTCACGGGCTTCGACGACAAGATTGTCGCAATGTACGCCCGGGGCATGACCGTGCGAGAGATTCAAGGCTTCATGCTGGAACAGTACGGCACCGAGGTCTCGCCTGACTTCATCAGTTCCGTGACCAACGAGGTGATGGCCGAAGTCACGGCCTGGCAAGCCCGGCCGCTCGAACCGATGTATCCAGTCGTGTTCTTCGACGCGCTGCGCGTGAAGATTCGCGAAGACGCTGTCGTGCGTAACAAGGCCGTCTATCTGGCGCTGGGTATTCTGCCCGACGGCACGCGCGACATTCTGGGCCTGTGGATCGAGAGCACCGGGGGCGCCAAGTTCTGGATGAAGGTGTTCAACGATCTGAAGATACGAGGCGTGGCCGACATCCTGATTGCCGTAACCGACGGGCTGAAGGGCATGCCCGAAGCGCTGGCAGCGGTGTTCCCAGCCACGACGCTGCAAACCTGCATCGTCCACCTGATCCGAAACAGCCTCGATTACGCGAGCTGGAAAGATCACCGTTCGCCTCGGCGTGCCCGAGGACATCGCGATCGGCCATCTCCCGCACGCGCTGCGCCGCTTCGCCACGCTGTTCCCGGACGTCGCCCTTGAAATCGTCGTCGACGCGAGCGGGTTGCTGTCCCAGTCTCTCGTCAACGGCGCGCTCGACATCGTGATCGGCGACCCGGGCCTGATCACCGCGTCGCCCGTCGCGACCTGGCGGCACCCGCTGCACTGGGCGGCGGCCCCCACCTTCGAGCACGCCCCCGGCAGGGACCGGTTCCGCTGGTGGTCTTCGGCGGCATCTGCCGGCCCGAGGAACGCTGGCTTGCCGCGTTGCGCCGCGCGCGCATCGAGTGGCGGGTCGTTTGCAAAAGCACGAGCCTGTCCGCGATGCAGTCGGCGGTCGAGGCGGGCCTCGGCGTGGCGATCCTGCTCGAGCGCAACATCAGGCGCGACACGATGCGTATCCTCGATCCTGCCGCGAACGGCCTGCCGCCGCCGAGCGCGGACTTCGGACTGTTCTGCCTGGCCGACCCCGCCGACGCTCCGCCCGCCGTGCGCGCGCTGCAGGAATACCTGTTTCACGAACTGCGTCCGACGGTTCCGGCCGCGCCGGGCGACGCTGTTGTGCCGATATGACGCTTATCCCGTCGCGCGGCGCCCGGACAACGAGTAAAGTGTCGCAACCGGCGGCGCGGGGCGCGCATCGCATCGCGTCGAAGCGCCCGGCATCACAGCCTTGACGGAGGTGGGAGACATGGAAGTCGGGTTTATCGGCCTGGGTGTCATGGGGTGCCCGATGGCGCTCAATCTGGCGTATTCGGGCACGCCGCTCGTGGTCTGGAATCGGTCCGCCGACAAGAGCGCCCTGCTGCGCGATGCCGGCGCGCAGGTCGCGGCGAATCCCGCCGAGGTCTTCGAGCGCACGCATCTCGTGATCCTGATGCTGGTCAACGACGCGGCGCTCGACGCCGTGCTCGAGCGCGGCACGCCCGCGTTCGCGAAACATGTCGCCGGCCATGTGATCGTCCAGATGGGGACGACCTCCGCGGAGTACTCGCGCGCCCTCGGCGCGGACATCCGCGCCGCGGGCGGCAGCTATGTCGAGGCGCCGGTGTCCGGTTCGCACAAGCATGCCGAGTCGGGGCAACTGGTCGCGATGCTCGCGGGCGAGCACGAGGTGGTCGAGGCCTTGCGGCCGCTCCTGAAGCCGATGTGCCACGAGACGATCGTGTGCGGGCCGGTGCCGTCCGCGTTGCTGATGAAGCTTGCGGTCAACCTGTTCCTGATCACGATGGTGACGGGGCTCGTCGAGGCCACGCATTTCGCGGAACGCCACGGTCTCGACATGGAGCAGTTCCGTGCGGCGCTCGATGCGGGGCCGATGGCGAGCGCGGTCTCGCGCGACAAGACGGAAAAGCTGGTCGCGCACGACTACAGCGTGCAGGTGTCGATCGACCACGCGCTCAAGAACAACCAGCTCGTCACGGCCGCCGCGCGTGCGTCGGGCGTGGCGTCGCCGCTGCTCGACGTGTGCCAGGCGCTGTATGGCGAAGCCATGGCGCTGGGGCACGGCGATGCTGACGTGATCGCGGTGGCGCATGCGATCGAGGCGCGCAGCGATGCCGCGCGCACCGGCGCCGGAGCGGCGAAATGAGCGCGGCGCCGGGCGAGGCCCGCGCGGAAAAGCCGCAATGGCGCGAGCGTTTCGCGTTCTACGATGCGTACGGCGCGCCGTCGTCGCCCGCCTATCGCGCGGCTTTCAAGGCGCTGCCGTTCGGCAAGCGCCTGGGCCTCGGGTTGAACGTCTTCGCGCTGTTGCTCGGCCCGGTCTATTACTTCGCGCTCGGGATGTGGCGCAAGGGCATCTCGCTGCTGTTGCTGGTGCTGGCGATCGGCGCGCTCGAAACCGTGTTCGAGATGGTCACCGGCATCGAGGTTCCGACCGGCGTCGACGTCGGCATCAACGTCGGCTGCACGCTGCTGTTCGGCATCTGCGCGAATTACGCGTATTACCTGAAGGTGCGCGGGCGCGACGGTTGGAATCCGTTCGAGGGCATGCGCCTGATCTAGCGCCGGCGGGGCGTCCCGGGGTCGAATGTAACCAATGGTTAGCGCGCGGCACCGGTTGCGATGTGACGCATCAGTTCTTACAAAGTGGAAATATGCGTTGGGGCGGCTTGCCGTTATAGTCGAATCACCAACGCATCCACCAGAAAGGGGAGTCCATGAAGACCTTGCGTGTTGCCTCGCTCGCGACCGGTATTGCTGCCTTGCTCGTTTCCGGCGCCGCCATGGCTGGCGTCAGTGTCGGGATCAACCTCGGCGTGCCGGCGCCCGTTTATGTCGCGCCCGCGCCGGTTTATGCACCGCCGCCGCCGCCCGTCATCTATCAACCTGCGCCCGTCTATGCGCCTGCGCCTGTCATCGTGATCGGCTGGCATGGCGACCGCTACTGGGACGGCCGCCGCTACTGGGCGCGCGACGACTGGTATCGCCATCATCCGCCGGGTCGCGGCCGCGGTCCGGGCTGGGATCATGGGAATCATGGGAATCACAACGGCTGGCGTCACTGAGCGCGCACGCGCGCCGGCGTGAGGCCGGCGCGGCGTGCTCGTGCAGGGCAGGGAGGCTGCATCGTCTTGGCGAGGCCGCGTCCGCGTAGCGGGCGCTTGTCGCGAGGCGATCAGGAACCGGGTTTCGCAGCATGCGGGCCCGGTTTTTTTATGCTCGTGCGGTCCGCCCCATGGTCTCGGCGCGGCATGTGTCGATCGTCCTGCGTCGCGCATCGCCCCCGCACGATGAAAAACACCCCGGCGGCGGGCTTGGGCGCCCGCGGCCGGGGTGTTGTCGTCCCGTGTAACGCGTCAGGCGGGCTTGCCCCAGCTGTCGCGCAGGCCGACGATCCGGTTGAACACCGGCTGGCCCGGCTTCGAATCGATGCGATCGGCGACGAAGTAGCCGTGGCGCTCGAACTGGTAGTGCGCTTCCGCTTCGGCGTCGCGCGCGCCCGGTTCGAGATAGGCGCGCACGATCTTCTTCGAATTCGGATTCAGCGCTTCCAGGAAGTCGCGGCCGCCCGCGTCGGGATGCGCTTCCTTGAACAGGCGGTCATAGATGCGCACTTCGGCTTCATACGCATGCGGGGCGCTCACCCAGTGGATGTTGCCCTTGACCTTGTAGGTGTTCGCGCCGTCGGTGCCGGACTTGCTGTCCGGGAAGTACTGGCAGTGCACCGCCGTGACGTTGCCGTCGGCATCCTTGTCGAAGCCCGTGCATTCGACCACGTAGCCGTAGCGCAGCCGCACCTTGTTGCCGGGGAACAGGCGGAAATAGCCCTTCGGCGGCGTTTCGACGAAATCCTCGCGCTCGATCCACAGCTCGCGCGACAGCGGGAACGTCCGCAGGCCGCGCTCCGGATGGTGCGGATGCACGGGCGCCGTGCAGTCTTCCGACTGGCCTTCCGGATAGTTGTCGATGATCAGCTTGAGCGGGTCGAGCACGGCGACCGAGCGCGGTGCCTTCGCGTCGAGATCGTCGCGCAGCGCGCCCTCGAACACGCTCATGTCGATCCACGAATCGACCTTGGTCACGCCGATCCGCTCGCAGAACAGCTGGATGCTCTCGGGCGTGAAGCCGCGGCGGCGCACGCCGACGATGGTCGGCATGCGCGGGTCGTCCCAGCCGTCGACGTGATTCTCGGTGACGAGCTGCAGCAGCTTGCGCTTGCTGGTGATCGCGTAGGTCAGGTTGAGCCGCGAGAATTCGATCTGTTGCGGCAGCGGGCGGCTGAAGATGCCGGCGTCGGCCAGTTCGTTCAGCACCCAGTCGTACAGCGGGCGATGATCCTCGAACTCGAGCGTGCACAGCGAATGCGTGATGCCTTCCAGCGCGTCCGAGATGCAGTGCGTGTAGTCGTACATCGGATACACGCACCACGCATCGCCGGTGCGGTAGTGATGCGCGAAGCGGATCCGGTAGATCACCGGGTCGCGCATGTTCATGTTCGGCGACGCCATGTCGATCTTCGCGCGCAGCACGTGCTCGCCTTCCTGGAACTCGCCGGCCTTCATGCGGCGGAACAGGTCGAGGTTCTCCGTGGGCGTGCGGTCGCGGAACGGCGAGGGCTTGCCCGGCTCGGTCAGGTTGCCGCGGTTCGCGCGCATCTCGTCGGCGCTCTGGCTGTCGACGTAGGCCTTGCCGCGCTCGATCAGCAGCTCGGCGAACGCGTACAGCTTGTCGTAGTAGTCGCTCGCGAAGTACTGGTGGTCGGCCTCGCCGTGCTGCCAGTCGAAGCCGAGCCAGCGGACCGCGTCGACGATCGAGTTCACGTACTCGAAGCTTTCCTTTTCCGGATTCGTGTCGTCGAAGCGCAGGTGGCAGACGCCGCCGTAGCTGCGCGCGACGCCGAAGTTCAGGCAGATGCTCTTCGCGTGGCCGATGTGCAGGTAGCCGTTCGGCTCCGGCGGGAAGCGGGTCTCGACCCGGCCGCCCCATTTGCCGGTGCGGTTGTCGTCGTCGATGATGTTGCGGATGAAATTGGATGCCGCGGGGACGTCGTTGCGTTCGGTGCTCATGCGGAATGAAAGGAAAGAGGGGAGCGATGCGCGTGCCGCATCGCCGCAATTCGTCAATTCTACCTGACGGACGAGACTTCTGAGGAGCCCGTGCGCCTTGTCCGGCGGGGCGCGACGCGCGGGCGGCCCGGGGGGGGGGGGGGGGGGGGGGGGGGGGAAGAGGGGT
>NZ_JBXAPG010000003.1:0-109177 GCF_058803765.1 Burkholderia sp. GW821-FHT14F03 | reverse complement strand
GCTGGGGCGCGACACCCGGGCCCCCCCCCGCGGCCGCGGCTGTAACAGCTGGTAAATCGTTTTGCCCGCGTGCGCGGGCTTTTTTAAGATGCGCTCGACCGTTTCCTCGTCGGTCGCGCTGTGCCAGGCGCGACGGGCTTTTCAAGGTAGTTTGCGCATGTTCAAGACCACTCGTTTCCTCGTTCGCGTCACCGTCGTCGCGGTGGTGCTCTCCAGCCTCGGCGCGTGCGCGATGACGCGCACCCAGCGCAATGCCGGGATCGGCGCCGCGGCGGGCGGCGCGCTCGGCTATCTCGTGACGGGCGGCCCGCTCGGCACGGTCGCGGGCGCGGCGGCGGGCGGGCTGGTCGGCGCAGGGGTGCGCTGAGCGCGCGGCGCACGCTTGTCGGACCGGCGCGCACGCGCGGCGGCGCGCCGGCGTCGCCGGGCTGCGGCCTCGCAGCCCGGTCCAACCCACCTCGCGCATGCGATTTCAGATCGCCCGCGCCGCCCGCAACGCCGCGATCGCGGCGTCGTCATAGCCCAGCACCTCGCGCAGCACCGCGTCGGTATGCTCGCCGAGCAGCGGCGGCGCGCTTTTCGCCTCGGGCGGGGTGCCGCTCATCCGGATCGGATTGCGCACGAGCCTGACGTTCGCGCCGCTCGGATGCGGCAATTCGACCTCCAGCCCGCGCGCGACCACCTGCTCGTTCGCGAACACCTCGTCGAGCGAGTTGATCGGCCCGCACGGTACGCCGGCCGCCTCGAGCGCATCGATCCATTCGCGCCGGCTCAGGGTCCGCGTCATCGCTTCGAGGATCGGCACCAGCGCGTCGCGGTGCCGGACCCGTTCCGGATTGGTCGCGAAGCGCGCGTCGTCGGCGAGCTCGGGGCGTCCGCCCGTCTCGACGAACTTGCGGAACTGGCCGTCGTTGCCGACCGCGACGATGATCCAGCCGTCGCGGGTCTGGAAGGTTTGGTAGGGCACGATGTTCGGGTGCGCGTTGCCCCAGCGGGTCGGCGCCTGGCCGCTCGCGAGATAGTTGGTGTTCATGTTCGCGAGCAGCGCCACCTGCACGTCGAGGAGCGCCATGTCGATGTGCTGGCCTTCGCCCGTGCGGTCGCGGTGCGCGAGCGCGGACAGCACCGCGATCGTCGCGTAGAGCCCGGTCGCGAGGTCGGCGATCGCGACGCCGGCCTTCTGCGGGCCGCCGCCGGGCTGGCCGTCGCGCTCGCCCGTGATGCTCATGAAGCCGCCCAGCCCCTGCACGATGAAGTCGTAGCCCGCGCGGTGCGCGTAGGGGCCCGTCTGGCCGAAGCCCGTCACCGAGCAGTACACGAGATCGGGCTTGAGCGCCTTCAGCGACGCGTAGTCGAGCCCGTACTTGCTCAGCTGGCCCGCCTTGTAGTTTTCGAGCACCACGTCGCTCTGCGCGGCCAGTTCGCGGATGATCCGCTGGCCTTCCGGCGTCGCGATGTCGACCGTGACCGAGCGCTTGTTGCGGTTCGCCGCGAGGTAGTAGGCGGCCTCGCGGGTGTCCCGGCCGTCCGGCGTCTTCAGGTACGGCGGCCCCCAGTGGCGGGTGTCGTCGCCCGCGCCGGGGCGCTCGATCTTGATCACGTCGGCGCCGAAATCGGCGAGCGTCTGCGCGCACCAGGGTCCGGCGAGCACGCGGCTGAGATCCAGCACGCGGATATGGCTTAAGGCACCCATCGTCTCGTTGTCTCCTTCCGTTGTGTTGCACGACGCGCGGGCGGGCCGGTCCGGCCGCGCCCGCGCGCGGGATGCACGCATCTTAAGGGATTTGTAACAGTCGGCGCGCGCGGACGCGAGGCGGGCGCGGCGGCGGGCCGCGCCCGGGGCGCTATCCCGTATAATCGATCGTTTCAGAAACCCAGAAACCCGCGCCGCCGCCCGCGAGGGCCGCAGGCGCCCACAGACAGCCTTCGTCAAGACCGTCCCCGCCCGCCATGAAAGCCGCTGAAATCCGCGAGAAATTCCTCAAGTTCTTCGAATCGAAGGGCCATACGATCGTCCGTTCGTCGAGCCTCGTGCCCGGCAACGACCCCACGCTGATGTTCACGAACTCGGGCATGGTCCAGTTCAAGGACGTGTTCCTCGGCACCGATCACCGCCCGTATTCGCGCGCCACGACGTCGCAGCGCAGCGTACGCGCCGGCGGCAAGCACAACGACCTCGAGAACGTCGGCTACACGGCGCGCCACCACACGTTCTTCGAGATGCTCGGCAACTTCTCGTTCGGCGACTACTTCAAGCACGACGCGATCAAGTACGCGTGGGAACTGCTGACCACGGTCTACCAGCTGCCGAAGGAAAAGCTGTGGGTCACGGTCTACCAGGAAGACGACGAGGCGTACGACATCTGGGCGAAGGAAGTCGGCGTGCCGGTCGAGCGCATCATCCGGATCGGCGACAACAAGGGCGCGCGCTACGCGTCGGACAACTTCTGGACGATGGGCGACACCGGCCCCTGCGGCCCGTGCACCGAGATCTTCTACGATCACGGCCCGGATGTCTGGGGCGGCCCCCCGGGGTCGGCCGAGGAAGACGGCGACCGCTACATCGAGATCTGGAACCTCGTGTTCATGCAGTTCAACCGCGACGCGCAGGGCACCATGACGGCCCTGCCGAAGCAGTGCGTCGACACCGGCATGGGCCTCGAACGCCTCGCCGCGGTGCTGCAGCACGTGCACAGCAACTACGAGATCGACCTGTTCCAGAACCTGATCAAGGCGGCCGCGCGCGAAACCGGCATGACCGATCTGTCGAACAACTCGCTGAAGGTGATCGCCGATCACATCCGCGCGTGCTCGTTCCTGATCGTCGACGGCGTGATCCCGGGCAACGAGGGCCGCGGCTACGTGCTGCGCCGGATCGTGCGCCGCGCGATCCGCCACGGCTACAAGCTCGGCCGCAGGGGTTCGTTCTTCCACAAGCTGGTGGCCGATCTCGTCGCGGAAATGGGCAGCGCCTATCCGGAGCTGAAGGACGCGGAGCAGCGCGTGACCGACGTGCTGCGCCAGGAGGAGGAACGCTTCTTCGAGACCATCGAGCACGGCATGACGATCCTCGAGGCCGCGCTCGGCGACCTCGATGCGAAGGGCGCGAAGGTGCTCGACGGCGAGCTGGCGTTCAAACTGCACGACACCTACGGCTTCCCGCTCGACCTGACGGCCGACGTGTGCCGCGAGCGCGGCGTGACGGTCGACGAAGCGGCGTTCGACGACGCGATGGCGCGTCAGCGCGAGCAGGCGCGCGCGGCAGGCAAGTTCAAGGCGGCGCAGGGGCTCGAGTATTCGGGCGCGAAGACCACTTTCCACGGCTACGACAAGCTCGTGTTCGACGACGCGAAGGTCGTCGCGCTGTACGTCGAGGGCGTGGCGGTCGACGAGGTCAAGACGGGCCAGCAGGCGATCGTCGTGCTCGACCATACGCCGTTCTACGCGGAGTCGGGCGGCCAGGTCGGCGACCAGGGCGTGCTCGCCAACGCGAGCGTGCGGTATGCGGTGGGCGACACGCTGAAGGTCCAGGCGGACGTGGTCGGCCATCACGGCGTGCTGGAGCAGGGCGTGCTGAAGGTCGGCGATGTCGTGAAGGCCGAGGTCGACTCGGCGCGGCGCGCGCGCACGGAGCGCAACCACTCGGCGACCCACCTGATGCACAAGGCGCTGCGCGAGGTGCTCGGCGCGCACGTGCAGCAGAAGGGGTCGCTCGTCGACGCGGACAAGACCCGCTTCGACTTCGCGCACAACGCGCCGATGACGGACGACGAGATCCGCCGGGTCGAGGCGATCGTCAACGCGGAAGTGCTCGCGAACGCGCCGGGCATCGTGCGCGTGATGGCGTACGACGACGCGGTGAAGGGCGGCGCGATGGCGCTGTTCGGCGAGAAGTACGGCGACGAGGTGCGGGTGCTCGACCTGGGCTTCTCGCGCGAGTTGTGCGGCGGCACGCACGTGCATCGCACGGGCGACATCGGCTTCTTCAAGATCGTGATGGAAGGCGGCGTCGCGGCGGGCATCCGCCGCGTCGAGGCGATCACGGGCGACAACGCGCTGCGCTACGTGCAGGAACTCGACGCGCGCATCAACGCGGCGGCCGCCGCGCTGAAGGCGCAGCCGTCGGAGCTGACGCAGCGGATCGGCCAGGTGCAGGATCAGGTGAAGGCGCTCGAGAAGGAGCTGGGCGCGCTCAAGTCGAAGCTCGCATCGAGCCAGGGCGACGAGCTGGCGCAGCAGGCGATCGAGGTCGGCGGCGTGCAGGTGCTCGCCGCGACGCTCGACGGCGCCGACGCGAAGACGCTGCGCGAGACCGTCGACAAGCTCAAGGACAAGCTCAAGCATGCGGCGATCGTGCTCGCCTCGGTCGACGGCGGCAAGGTCAGCCTGATTGCCGGCGTGACGCCGGAAGCGAGCAAGAAGGTGAAGGCGGGCGAGCTGGTGAACTTTGTCGCGCAGCAGGTCGGCGGCAAGGGTGGCGGCCGTCCCGACATGGCGCAGGCGGGCGGCACCGAGCCGGCGAACCTGCCGGCCGCGCTCGCGGGCGTGAAGGGCTGGGTCGAAGGCCTGCTCTAAGCGCCGCCGGGGCCGCGCAGGCGGCCCGTCCGGCAGCGTTCCTCGAAACCCCGCACCGGTTCGGCGCGGGGTTTTTTATTGGGCGGCGCGCGCGTTCAGGCCGGCTGCGCCGCCGCGCCGCGCCGCGCGCGGGATCGCGTCGTGGCGGCGGGCTGCGCCGTCGCACCGTCGAGCAGCATGTCGCGCAGCGCGCGCAAGGCCGCCGACGCGTGCCCCTGGCGCCAGACGAGCAGCGTGTCGATGGGCGGGATCCCGGGCAGCGGATGCACGCCGAGGTTGTCGGCTTCGATCTGCAGGTCGAGCAGCGCGCGCGGCGCGACCGCGACGCCCGCGCCGGCGGCCACGCACGCGATGATCGCGTGATACGAGCCCAGTTCCAGTTCCCGGTGCGGCTTCACGCCGTGCTCGGCATACCAGCGCTCGGCGTAGCTGCGATAGGCGCAGCCGCGTTCGAACGCGACGAGCGTCGGCAGCAGGATGTCGCGCGGCGTGCGGACGGGCGGATGGCCGCGCGGCGTCAGCAGCACCAGCTCTTCGCGGAAGATCGCCGCGGTCTCGAACGGCTCGCCCAGCGGCGCGGGCGCGAGCGGCGTCGCGACCAGCGCGACGTCGACCTCGAATTCGCGCACCTTGCCGATCAGGCAGCCGGTGGTGCCGGTCAGCAGTTCCAGCTCGACGTCGGGCCAGGCCTGGTGATAGTGCGCGAGCAGCCTGGGCAGGCGGCAGGCCGCGGTGCTTTCCATCGTGCCGAGCCGCAGCCGGCCGCGCGGGCGGTCCTCGCGCACCGCGTGCGCCGCCTCGTCGGCGAGCGCGAGCAGGCGTTCCGCATAGGGCAGCAGGGTTTCGCCCGCGGGCGTCAGCACGAGCCGGCGGCCGTCGCGCACGAACAGCGCGGTGCCCAGCTGTTCCTCGAGCTGCTTGATCCGCGTCGTCACGTTCGACTGCACGCGATTGAGCTTGGCTGCGGCGCGCGTGACGCCGTTCTCGCGCACGACCGCCCGGAAGATCGCCAGTTCGGCCAGATCCATGATTCTCTCCTTGGAATCGATTTGATCTCAATTATTCATTTTTAGAGATGATCGGGTCAAGCTACATTGAGCGCATTCCAATTCCCCGCGCGCGTCCATCATCGTGATGGCGCCCCTGTTGTGCGATGAGCGATATGTCCCTGTCCCGTACGCCGGCCGCGATCCCGCGGTCCCTCTCCTCGGTTGAAACCCTGCCCGACGACGATCGGCCCGCGCGTCGCGCGGCCTGGGCGTGCGCGCTCACGCTCGCGGTCGCGCTCGGGATCGGCCGGTTCGCGTTCACGCCGCTGCTGCCCTTGATGCTCGCCGGCGGCGAACTCGACATCCGGCACGGCGGCTGGCTCGCGTCCGCGAATTACGCGGGCTATTTCGTCGGCGCGCTGACCTGCGCGCGGTTCATGATCGCGCCCGCGCGCATGGTGCGGGCGGGCCTCGCGGCGACCGTGCTGCTGATGCTCGCGATGGGCGTCGCGAGTCCGTTCGCGGTGTGGGCGGGCGTGCGCTTCGTGGCCGGCGCGGTCAGCGCGTGGACCTTCGTGTTCGCTTCGCAATGGGGGCTGCGGCGGCTCGCGGAGCTGGACGCGCCGGAATGGAGCGGCGTGATCTACACCGGGCCGGGTTTCGGGATCGTCGCGACGGGGCTGCTCGGCAGCGCGCTCGCCGGGCAGCGCGCGGCCTACGGATGGATCGGCTTCGCCCTGCTGTCGGCGGTGCTCGCGGCGTGCGTGTGGCGCGTGTTCACGCCGTCGGCCGCGCATGCGACCGTGGCCGCCGGCGCGTCGCCGACGGCTCATGCGGAGGCCGCGCCGCGCGGCGCGGCGGGGTGGCTCGTGGTGTTCTACGGCTTGCCGGGCTTCGGCTACATCATCACGGCGACCTTCCTGCCGGTGATCGCGCGCGCCGCGCTGCCGGCCGGCTCGGCGTGGCCGGACCTGTTCTGGCCGATGTTCGGCGCCGCGCTGATCGCGGGCGCGCTGCTCGGCGCGCGGCTGCCGATCCGCTGGGACAATCGCGCGCTGCTCGCGGGCAGTTGCGCGCTGCAGGCGGCGGGCGTCGCGCTCGGCATCGCGTGGCCGACCGTGGCGGGCTTCGCGCTGGGCAGCGTGCTGCTCGGGCTGCCGTTCACCGCGATCACGCTGTTCGCGATGCGCGAGGCGCGCCGTCTGCGCGGTGAGCGCGCGGCGGGCCTGATGGGCTATGCGACCGCGTCGTATGGCATCGGGCAGATCGCCGGACCGCTCGTCGCCGCGCCGCTCGTCGCGCGCGCGGGGACATTCGCGCCGGCGCTGGGGCTGGCCTCGGCGTCGCTCGTGCTCGGCGCGGCGGGTTTCGCGACGATGGCCTGGCGCGCCTCGTCGCGCATGCGACAAACTCGCTAGAATGCTGGCTGTCCCGCGCTCCGCGGGCGTGGCGCGCGCAGGCCGCTGTACGCGCGTCCGCGCCCGCCTCATCCCCACAATGACCACTGCCGATTACCGTTTTTGCCCGCGTTGCGCCCGCCCGCTGGCCGACCGCACCGATCTCGCCGAAGACGGCGGCGGCCGCCTGCGGCGCGCCTGTCCCGACGACGCCTGCGGCTATGTCCACTGGAACAATCCGCTGCCGGTCGTGGCCGCGATCGTCGAATACGACGGGCGCATCCTGCTGGCCCGCAACGCAGCCTGGCCGGAAGGCATGTTCGCGCTCATCACGGGGTTCCTCGAAAGCGACGAGACGCCCGAGGCGGGCATCGCGCGCGAGGTGCTGGAGGAAACCGGGCTGCGCGCCGAATCGGTGGAACTGATCGGCGTCTATGAATTCATGCGCAAGAACGAGCTGATCGTCGCGTATCACGTGCGCGCGTCGGGCACGATCGCGCTGTCGCCCGAGCTGCTCGAATACCGGCTGGTCGAGCCGGCGCGGCTGCGGCCGTGGCGCGCCGGCACCGGGCCGGCGGTCGCCGACTGGATGCGCGCGCGCGGCCTGCCGTTCGAGTTCGTTGAGCGGCCGGGGCAGTAAGGCCGGGCACGGCCGCTTGCTGCCCTGACTGATCCTGCGCGCCGGGGGAGCCGTGGCGCGGCGTTCGCCCGGCCGCCTGCGCCCCGAGCGCCGCGCGCCGGCCGCGTCAGCGATCCGCCGCGACGACCCGCACCACCGTGCCGTAACACAGCACCTCGGTCACGCCGTTGCCGATTTCCGTCGCGTCGTAGCGCATCCCGATGAGGCCGTTGCCGCCCAGTTCGTTCATCTGGGCGAGCATGCGCTCGTAGGCGTCCTGCCGCGCGCGCTCGCACAGCGACGTATAGAGCGAGATATTGCCGCCGAACAGGGTTTGTATCGCCGCGCCGAACGAGCCGACGATCGAGCGCGAGCGCACGACGATGCCGCGCGCGACGCCGAGGCTGCGTTCGATCCGGTAGCCGGGCAGGTCGAAGGCGGTGGTGATCAGGTGCGGGTCGGTCATGGCGATTCCTCGGAAAAGATCGGCGGGTCACGACGGGCCGCACGACGTCCGCCGCCGTCGCGCGGTATGCTTGCCGCTGCGGCGCGCTCGCGCCGCGGACGCCGCATGTTCGCCCGCGCGGCGGCGTCCTGTCCAGCACGACGGGGGCGAGGAGGGGACGCGGTGGCCTATCTCTACTATCTGACCCACATCCATCTCGGCGACGACGCGCTCGCCATGCTGCCGTCCGAATGCGCGCGCAACGGCATCGCGCGGCCGCTCGTCGTGACCGACCGCGGCGTGGCGGCGGCAGGGCTCGTCGCGCGCGCGCTCGACGCGCTCGGCATGGGCGCGCCGCCTGTGTTCGACGAGACGCCGTCCAATCCGACCGAGGCCGCGGTGCTGGCCGCCGCGCAACGCTATCGCGACGCGGGCTGCGACGGCCTGATCGCGATCGGCGGCGGGTCGTCGATCGACCTCGCGAAGGGCGTCGCGCTCGCCGCGACGCATCCCGGGCCGCTGGCCCGCTACGCGACGATCGAGGGCGGCAGCGCGCAGATCACGGCCGCCGCCGCGCCGCTGATCGCGGTGCCGACCACCTCGGGCACCGGCAGCGAGGTCGCGCGCGGCGCGATCCTGATCCTCGCGGACGGCCGCAAGCTCGGCTTCCATTCGTGGCATCTGCTGCCGAAGGCGGCGATCTGCGACCCGGCGCTCACGCTCGGCCTGCCGCCCGGGCTCACGGCCGCGACCGGCATGGATGCGATCGCCCACTGCATCGAGACCTTCCTCGCGCCCGCGTATAATCCGCCCGCCGACGGCATCGCGCTCGACGGGCTCGAACGCGCGTGGGCCCACGTCGAACGCGCGACCCGCGACGGCGGCGACCGCGAGGCGCGTCTCGCGATGATGAGCGCGTCGCTGCAGGGCGCGCTGGCGTTCCAGAAAGGGCTCGGCTGCGTGCACTCGCTGTCGCACCCGCTGGGCGGCGTGAAGGTGAACGGCGCGACCTCGCTGCATCACGGCACGCTGAACGCGGTGGTGCTGCCCGCGGTGCTGCGCTTCAACGCGGATGCGCCGAGCGTGGTGGCTGAACGCCGCTACGCGCGCATGCGCCGCGTGATGAACCTGCCCGAGCGCGCGGACCTGCCGCAGGCGCTGCACGACCTGAGCGCGCGGCTCGGCCTGCCGACGGGCCTGGCGCAGATGGGCGTGCGCGCGGACGTGTTCGATCACGTGATCGAGGGCGCGTTCGCCGACCATTGCCACAAGACCAATCCGCGCCTCGCGACCGCCGACGACTATCGCCGCATGCTCACCGAATCCCTCTGACCGACCATGTCCGACGCCAAGCCCGTCGCGCTGCCGCGCAGCGCCTATCCGCATAGCCTGCCGATCAGCACGCGCTGGATGGACAACGATGTCTACGGCCACGTGAACAACGTCGTCTACTACAGCTACTTCGACACCGTGGTGAACGAATACCTGATCCGCGCGCGCGTGCTCGACGTCGAGCACGGCGCGACCATCGGGCTCGTCGTCGAGACCCACTGCAACTACTTCGCGCCGCTCGTGTTTCCGCAGCGCGTCGACGCGGGCCTGCGGGTCGCGAAGCTCGGCAATTCGAGCGTGCGCTACGAGATCGGGCTGTTCGCGGAAGGCGAGGCGACGGCGGCCGCGCAAGGGCACTTCGTGCATGTCTACGTCGATCGCGCGAGCCGCCGGCCGGTCGCGCTGCCCGACGCCTTGCGCGCCGCGCTCGCGCCGCTCGCGCGGTAGAGGCGCCCGCGTGCAGTCGCTGATCGTCACCACGCTGAACGGCGTGAGCTACGGGCTGTTGTTGTTCATGCTGTCCGCCGGGCTGACGCTCGTCTTCAGCATGCTCGGCGTGCTCAATTTCGCGCATGCGGGCTTCTACATGCTGGGCGCGTACGCCGGCTACGCGATCGCCGCGCACGCGGGCTTCTGGGCGGCGCTCGTGCTCGCGCCGCTCGCGGTCGGCGGCCTCGGCGCGCTGATCGAGCGCGGCCTGCTGCGGCGCGTGAAGGCGCGCGGACACCTGGGCGAACTGCTGCTCACCTTCGGCCTCGCCTACCTGATCGCCGAGGCGGTCAAGTTCGCGTGGGGGCTCGCGCCGCTCGCCACCACGGTGCCGGCCGCGCTCGACGGGCCGTTGGCGACCTGGGGCGGCGTCACGTTGTCGCGCTATCGCGCGTTCATGATGGCCGCGTCGGTCGCGATGCTGGTCGCGCTGGGGGTGGGCTTGCGCGTGTCGCGCACGGGCCTCGTGGTGCGCGCGGCGCTGACGCACCGCGGGGCGGTCGAGGCGCTCGGCCACGACGTGCCGCGCCTGATGACGGTCGTGTTCGCGGCGGGCGCCGCGCTGGCGGCGCTCGCCGGCGTGATCGGCGCGCCGCTCGCGGTGCTCGAACCCGCGATGGCCGAGACGATGGGCTCGGTCGTGTTCGCCGTGGTCGTGATCGGTGGGCTCGGCTCGCTCGGCGGCGCGCTCGCCGCGTCGCTGCTGGTCGGTTGGGTGCAGACCTTCGCCGCCGCGAGCAGCGCCTCGCTCGGCGCGCTCGCGGAACGGGCGGGCATCGCGCTGCCGCCCGCCTGGGGCGCGCTGACCTGCGCGCAACTCGCGCCGCTGACGCCTTATCTGCTGCTCGTCGCGGTGCTCGCGTGCCGGGCGCGCGGCCTGTCCGGCGAGCGCGCCGATGCGTAGCGCCGCGCGACGCGCGTGGCCCTGGGCCGCGCTGCTCGTCGGCCTGGGCGGCCCGGCGTGGCTGTGGCCGCAGGACTGGGTGCTCGGCTACCTCGCGCAGACCGCCGCGCTGATCGTGCTCGCGCTGTCCTACAACCTGCTGCTCGGCGCCACGGGCCTGCTGTCGTTCGGGCACGCGGCGCTCGCCGGGCTCGGCGCGTTCGCCGCCGCCCACGTGTTCGCCCGCCACGGCCTGCCCTTGCCGCTGCTGCCGCTCGCGGGCGGGCTCGCGGGCGCGGGTTTCGGCGCGCTGTTCGGCAGCGTCGCGACCCGCCGCGCGGGCACCGCGTTCGCGATGATCACGCTCGGGCTCGGCGAGCTGGTCGCGGCCGCGGCGTGGAGCGTGCCCGACTGGTTCGGCGGGCCGGGCGGCGTGCCGATCGACCGCGCGCGCGACGCCGCCTGGTACGGTCCGTCGCCCCATGCCTATGCGCTGATCGCCGGCTGGTGCATGCTGGCCGCGCTGGCGATGCGCGCGTTCACGCGCACGCCGTTCGCGCGTCTCGCGAACGCGGTGCGGGACAATCCGGCGCGGGTCGCGGCGCTCGGCACCGATCCGCGCCGGGTGCGTTTCGCGATGATGGTCGTGGCCGGATTCTTCGCGGGCATCGCGGGCACGCTGACCCTGATCGACGTCGAGGTCGCGTCGACCGAGAGCGTCGGCATGCTGCGCTCGGGCGCGGTGTTGTTCGCGGTCGTGATCGGCGGCACGGGCACGTTCTTCGGGCCGGTCGTCGGCGCGGCGCTGCTGGTCTTCTTCAGCGTGTTCGTCGCGAGCGTATCGCGTGCGTGGCTGCTGTACCTGGGCATCGGTTTCGTCGCAGTCGTGGTGGCCGCGCCGGACGGCCTCGGCGGCATATGGACGCGCCATGCCGCGCGCCGCGCCGCGGGTACGCGCGTCAACCGGCCGCGCGCGGCCTGCGCGCTGCTGGCCGCGCTCGCGGGCGTGGTTGCGTCGGTGATCGTGGTCGAGCTGGGCTATGCCTGGCGTTTTGCGCAGGACGCGGGCGGCGTGGCCGCGCTGGGCCCGTGGCGGGTCGCGGCCGATGCGCCGGCGGGCTGGTGCGCCGCGCTGGGCGCGGCGCTGCTCGCCCTCGCCCTGGGGCTGGCGGCGCGCCGCGCCGGCGGCGCGGAGCCGGCGCGATGACGGCGCCCGCGCTCGTGTTGTCCGGCATCGAGAAGCGCTTCGGCGCGACCACGGTGCTGGCGGGCGTCGACCTCACGGTCGAGGCGGGGGAGCGCCATGCGCTGATCGGGCCGAACGGCGCGGGCAAGTCGACGCTGTTCGACGTGATCGCGGGCGCGACGCCGCCGAGCCGCGGCCGGCTCCAGCTGCACGGCGTCGCGCTGCGCGCGCGCTCGCCCTACGCGGCCGCGCGGCGCGGCATCGCGCGCAGCTTCCAGCAGACGGCGCTGTTCGAGCGCCTGTCAGTGTTCGACAACCTGCGCTGCGCCGCCGAGCAGGCGGGCGCGCAGCGCCGTCGGTGGTGGGCGCGGCTGCGCGAATCGGGCGCGGTCGACCGTGCCGCGCGCGAGGTGCTCGAGGCGATCGGGCTCGCCGCGCGGCGCGACCTGCCGGCCGGCGCGCTGAGCTATGCCGAGCAGCGCGCGCTCGACGTCGGCGTCGCGCTCGCGAGCGGCGCATCGCTGTTCCTGTTCGACGAACCGACGGCCGGCATGAGCCGCGAGCAGGCGGCGCGCATCGTCGAACTGATCCGCACGACCACCGAGGGGCGCACGCTGTTGATGATCGAGCACGACATGGACGCCGTGTTCGGGCTCGCCGATCGCATCTCGGTGCTGGTGCGCGGCGCGGTGATCGCGACCGGCACCCCCGCCGAGATCCGCGCCGACGCGGCAGTGCGCGCGGCCTATCTGGGCGAGGCGGGCGCGGCATGAGCGGCCTGCTCGAATTGCGCGCGGTGCGGGCCGGTTATGGCGCGCGGCACGTGTTGAACGGCGTCGACCTGACGCTCGCGCGCGGCGAGGCGCTGGCGCTCGTCGGCCGCAACGGCTCGGGCCGCTCGACGCTCGCGAAGGCGATCATGGGCATGCTGCCGGTGGCCGGCTCGATCCGTTTCGACGGCGTGGAACTGGCGGGCGCGCCGACCTTCGCGATCGCGCGGCGCGGGCTCGGCTACGTGGCCGAGCAGCGCGACGTGTTTCCGCTGCTGAGCGTGCGCGACAACCTGCGCCTGGGGCTCGGGCCCGATTCCGCGCGCGACGCGCTCGATGCGGCGCGCGCGCGCTTCCCGGGGCTCGCCGCGCGCTGGGACGCGCGCGCGGGCGTGCTGTCGGGCGGCGAGCAGCAGATGCTCGCGCTGGCGCGCGCGCTGGTCGGCGCGCCGCGCCTCCTGATCGTCGACGAGCCGGCGGAAGGGCTCGCGCCGGCCGTGGTCGCGCAGGTGCGGGCCTGCCTCGTCGAACTGCGCGCGCGCGGCGTCGCGATCCTGCTCATCGAACAGCGCATGCAGCTCGCCCCGGCGGTCGCGTCGCGCGTCGCGGTGATGGGGCGCGGCGAGATCGTCCATGAGGGGCCGGCCGATGCGCTCGATCCGGACGTCGTCGCACGCTGGCTCGCAGCCGGCTGACCGCGTTTGATTTTTTTCGAGACAAATCCCCGCCGGGCAAGGGTCGCGAGGCCGTGCGGGCCGCGCCGGGCTGACCAGGCTTGCAGCGATCGCCCGGGCGCCGGAAAATTCTTATTTGGGATAGTTGTTTCCTGTTTGGTTGAAGTTTGGCGCGGTTGATTGATCGCATGGCGCGGCGCGGGCGACACAATCCCGGCTATGCCGACGCCCGAAGAAAAAGCGGCCTTCGCCGCCCGTCTGAAACTGGCCATTCAGCGCCGCCACGGCCGGATGCCGGGCCCGACCGAACTGGCGAACCGCTTCAACCTGCGCTACCCGGGCATGTCGGTCTCGCCGCAAACCGCCCACAAATGGCTGACCGGGCGCACGATCCCGGCCCGCGACAAGCTCGAAACCTTCGCCGACTGGCTCGACGTCGACCTGCACTGGCTGCACTACGGCCCGGCGCCGGCCGCGCGCAAGCCGGCGCGGCTGCCGCGCGACACCCGCTATCCGCCGACCGCCGAGACGCTCGAACTGGCCTCGCGCATCGGCGCGCTGTCGCCGCAGCGGCGCTACCTGATCCATCAATTGATCGATCAGTTTCCCGACGACGCGCCGGGACTCGACGCGCCGCCGGCCGACGACCCGCCGCGCTGAGCGCGCGCCGTCAGCGCGGCTCGATCATCCATTCGTGCGCGGGGTCGTTCTTGAAGTGCCAGACGCGCGTCGGGCCCGCCATCACGTTCAGGTAATAGGACTCGTAGCCGTACGGCACGACGACCGGGTGATAGCCGCGCGGCACCAGCACGACGTCGTGGTCGCAGGCGGCCATCGATTCGTCGAGGTCGCGCGCATCCGTGTACACGCGCTGGAACACGAAGCCCTGCGGCGGATGCACGCGGTGGTAATAGGTTTCCTCGAGCGCGCTTTCGGCGGGGATCGCATCGGTGTCGTGCTTGTGCGGCGGATAGCTCGACGAATGCCCGGACGGCGTGCGCACCTCGACCACGAGCAGCGCTTCCGCATCCTCGCCCTGCGGCAGGATATCGCACACGTAGCGGGTGTTCGCGCCGCTGCCGCGCACCGAGCGCTTCATCTGCGACGGCTTGATGAGGCGCGCCGGATAACGGCCGGTCGCGGGCGCGCTCGCGACGCCGAGTTCGGCGTCGCGCGTCGCGTGCACGGTCACGCGCCGCCCGGGCGGCAGGTACAGCGCGTAGGGCGCGACGCCGTCGAACACGCTGTCGCGCGAGCCGAGCGCGGTCCAGCGCGTGCCGTCGTCGGCCTCGATGTCGACGGAGCCCGTCAATACCACGATGCACATCTCGCGCGACGTCTCGTGCAGCGCGCGCGCCTCGCCGGCGGCGAGGCGGTAGGCGGCGAAGCCCACGTGCTTCCAGTGCGCGGATGCCGGCGTGACCTCCGCGATGGTCGCGCCGGCCGCGCCCTTGACGAGCAGGCTCATGACAGTACCTCCTCGATCGCGCGCGGCGCGTCGACCAGCGCGCGCAGGGTCTGGTAGCCGCGCTGCGCATAGGCGTAGCTCGGCGCGACGACGGGATCCTGCTCGGCCTCGACGACCAGCCAGCCGCGATAGCCGTGCTGCTTGAGCAGGCCGATCAGCGCGGGGAAGTCGATCGCGCCGTCGCCCGGCACCGTGAACGCGCCGTTGATCACCGCGTCGAGGAAGCTCCAGTTGCGATTGCGCGCGAGGCGGATCACGGCGGGGCGCACGTCCTTGCAGTGCACGTGGCAGACGCGCCCGATGTGCTTGCGCAGTTCGGTCGGCGCGTCGCCGCCCGCGAACGTGATGTGGCCCGCGTCGAACAGCAGCCCGACCGCGTCGCTCGTGGCGGCCATCAGGCGGTCGACGTCGGCGGGCGTCTCCACGTAGGCGCCCATGTGATGATGGTAGGCGAGCCGCACGCCGTGCGCGAGCGTATGGCGCGCGAAGGCGTCGAGCCGCGCCGCGTAGGCGTCCCACTGCGCGGCGCTGACGAAGCGCGGCCGCTGGTACAAGGGCCGCGGCGCGCCCTGGATCGAATTCGACACCTCGCCGTAGACCATCACGGTCGCGCCGTTCCGGGCGAGCAGTTCGAGGTGCGGCCCGACGGCGTCGATTTCCTCCTCGGCGCTGCGCTCGGCGAGCCGGCCGGAGTACCAGCCCGACACGAGCGCGAGATCGTACTGCGCGAGCAGCGCCTTGAGCGCCTGCGGTTCGCGCGGAAACTTGTTGCCGAGTTCGAAGCCCGCGTAGCCGATCTCGCGGCCTTCCGCGAGCGCGACGTCGAGCGGCGTCTCGCCGCCGAGCGACGGCAGGTCGTCGTTCATCCACGACAGCGGATTGATGCCGATGCGAAGGTCGAAAGCACTCATGTCGATGATTCCGGGGAAGACGGGGAAAGGGGCGCCGCCGCGCGCGCCGCGCACTGCGCGTCGTAGCGCGCGCGGGCCTCGCGCACCGCGGCGCGCGGCGAGACTTCGGGCACCGCGACCTCCCACCACCAGCCGCCGTCGGCGGTGGTGCGGGCGGGATCGGTGTCGATGCTGATCAGGCAGGTGCGGTCGGCCGCGCGTGCGCGGCGCAGCGCGGCGTCGAGCGCGCCGAGGTCGGCGACGTGCTCGGCCTGTGCGCCGAGCGCGCGCGCGTGCGCGGCGAAATCGATCGGCGGCGCGCCGAGCGGACCCTGCGCGCAATCGTCGAGCAGGTTGTTGAACGGCGCGCCGCCGCAGGCCTGCTGCAGCCGGTTGATGCAGCCGTAGCCGCGATTGTCGAGCACGACGATGATCAGCTTCGCGCCGAGCATCACCGAGGTCGCGATCTCGCTGTTCATCATCAGGTAGCTGCCATCGCCGACCGTGACGATCACCTCGCGATCGGGCCGCGCGAGCTTCACGCCCAGGCCGCCGGCGATCTCGTAGCCCATGCACGAATAGCCGTATTCGACGTGATAGCCGCCGGGCTCGGCCGCGCGCCACAGCTTGTGCAGCTCGGCGGGCAGCGTGCCGGCCGCGCACACGACGATGTCGCGCGCGGGCGAGTCGGCCGTCGAGCGCCGGATCGCGCCGATCACGTTGGCCTCGTAGGGCAGCGGCGCGCCGCCCGGCGTCGCGACATCCGACGCGGCGCCGCCCGACGCGCCCGTGAGCGCATCGACGCTCGCGCGCCATCGCGCGGCGTCCGCCTGCGCGCGCTCGGTCCAGGCGGGTTCGGCGCGCCAGCCGTCGAGCCGCGCGGACAGCGCGTCGAGCGCGCCGCGCGCATCGGCCTCGACGCTCGTCGCGCGGTATTTGAGCGCGTCGAACGGATGCGCGTTGATGCCGATCACGGCGGCGTGCGCGAACAGCGTGTTCGAACCGGTCGTGAAGTCCTGCAGCCGCGTGCCGACGGCGAGCACGCAGTCGGCCTCGCTCGCGAGCGCATTGGCGGCTGGGGAGCCGGTGACGCCGACCGCGCCCGCGTTGAGCGGGTGATCCCACGGCAGCACGCTCTTGCCCGCCTGGGTCTCGCCCACCGGCACGCCGTGACGCTCGGCGAACGCGCGCAGGGCCGCCGCGCCGCCCGCGCTGTACAGCGCGCCGCCGCCCGCGACGATGAACGGCCGGCGCGCGCCGCGCAGCCGCGCGAGGGCGGCGTCCAGCTCGGCGTCGATGGGGGCCGGGGCGTGGAAGGTCACGAGGCGCGGCGCGAACCAGGCGGCCGGATAGTCGTAGGCCATGGTCTGCACGTCCTGCGGCAGCGCAAGCGTGACGGGGCCGCACAGCGCGGCGTCGGTCAGCACGCGCAGCGCGCGCGGCAGCGCGGTGAGCAGCTGGGCCGGATGCACGATCCGGTCGAAATAGCGCGACACCGCCTTGAAGGCGTCGTTGGCCGACAGGCCGCCGTCGTGGAAGTCCTCGATCTGTTGCAGGACCGGGTCCGGCGCGCGCGACACGAACACGTCGCCGGGCAGCAGCAGCACCGGCAGGCGGTTCACGTGCGCGAGCGCGGCGGCGGTCACGAGGTTGGTCGCGCCGGGGCCGATCGAGGTGGTGACGGCCATCATGCGGCGGCGGAAGTGCGCCTTCGCATAGGCGATCGCGCTGTGCGCCATCGCCTGCTCGTTGTGCGCGCGATAGGTCGGCAGCGCGTCGCGGTGCTGGTACAGCGCCTCGCCGAGGCCGGCGACGTTGCCGTGCCCGAAGATCGCGAAGACGCCGCCGAACAGCGGCTCGGTGCGGCCGCTGCCGTCGTCGGCCGCGACCCGCTGGGCCGCGAGATAGCGCACCAGCGCCTGCGCCATGGTCAGCCGCAGCGTGCCGGGCGGCGCGTCGGCGCCCGGCGCGTCGGCGCCCGGCGCGGGGGACGGGATTCGGTCGTTCATGGTCCGTGCTCCTAGGCGACGCGCCGTTCGACGCCCCGGCCGCCCGCGCGGGCGGCGCGCCAGGCGCCAATCAGGGTCTCGAAGATGCCGCGCACGCCGGCGATCAGTGCGGCGTCGTCGATCTCGTTCGCGAGCCAGGCGCGGCTCGGCTCGTGGAAGATCGTGCGGCCGACCGTGAAGCCGCGGCAGGTCGCCGAGGCGGCGGCCGCGCGGAACCCGCCGATCATCTGCTCGACCGGCGCGGACAGGCCGAGCAGCACGACCCCGCGGCAATACGGATCGCGCTCGGCGATCAACTGGTCGACGGCCTGCCACTGCACGGCGTCGAGCGGGGCGAGCTTCCACCATTCGGGCTGGATGCCGAGGTTGTAGAGCCGCTTGAGCGCGCGGTAGACGGTGTCGGGCGCGTGCGGCAGGCCCGTGTGACGCGCCGGGATCACCTCGAGCAGCAGTTCGTGGCCGCTCGCCTGCACGGCGTCGTACAGCGCGCGCAGCTGGGTTTCCTGTTCGAGGCGCTGTTCGAGCGGCTCGTCCGGATGGTACTGGACGAGACACTTGACGATGTGCTCGGCCGGCCAGCTCGCGAGCGTCGTGCCGATCGAGCGGCCGTGGTCGAATTCGAGCGGCAGCGAACCGGGCAGCTCGACCGGCCGGCCGATCCACCAGCCGCGGCCGGTCGCGGCGTTGAGCGCATCCTGGCCGTAGCGGTCGTCGATCAGCACGCCGATCCGGCCTTGCAGGCCGAGTTGCGCCTCGGTCTGCGCGACGGCCTCGACGAACAGCCGCTTGAGCGCGTCGATGCGCGCGAGGGGCGCGCCCGTCTGCTGCGCGAGTTCGAAGAACTGGTTGCGGTGATCGAATGCGAAGCCGAGCACTTCGTCGCGCGGCGTGCGCGCGGGCGTCACGCGGTGCAGCCGCGCGAGCGCGTGGTCGAGGTCCGGGCGGCGCATGCGCGCGGGGTCGCGGGCCGCCTCGGCGACGAAGTAGTCGAGTTCGGCCGGCGTCGGCATCGCGGGCGAGCAGCCGTGGCGCGACACCACCAGCGCGCCGCAGGCATTCGCCGCGCGCGCGGCGATCTCGGGCGGGTCGCCGCGCAGCCAGTGCGACAGGAAGCCGGCCGCGAACGCGTCGCCGGCGCCGAGCACGTTCATCACCTCGACCTCGACGCCGCCGATCAGCGGCAGCGCGTCGAGGCTCGCGGGCACCGCGCCGTCGACGATCGAGCAGCCGAGCGGGCCGCGCTTGACGACGAGCAGCGCGGGCGTGACCGCGCGCACCATCGCGAGCGCGTCGGGCAGCGCGTCCTTGCCGCCCGCGATGCGGAATTCCTCCTCGGTGCCGATCACGATGTCGAACAACGGCAGGATCCGCTGCAGGTGCGCGGTCACGTCCTCGTTGGCGATGAAGCGGGTCTCGCCGTCGGCCTTGCCGGTCAGCCCCCACAGCACCGGGCGGTAGTCGATGTCGAGCACGGTGCGCACCTGGTGGCGGCGCGCGTAGTCGAGCGCGCGGCGGCTCGCGCGGTTCACCTGGCCGGTCGAGAAATGCGTGCCGGTGATCAGCAGCGCCTTCGACGACGCGATGAAGTCCTCGTCGATGTCGGCTTCGTCGAGCGCCATGTCCGCGCAGTTCTCGCGGTGGAACACGAGCGGGAAGGTGTCGCGGTCCTTGATGCCGAGCAGCACGAGCGCGGTCAGGCGCTCCGGATCGACGTGGAGATGACGGGTGTCGCAGCCTTCGTGTTCGAGCGCGTCGCGCAGGAAGCGGCCGAAGTGATCGTGGCCGACGCGCGCGAGCATCGCCGATTTCAGGCCGAGCCGCGCGCAGCCGAACGCGATGTTGCCGGACGAGCCGCCGAGGTAGCGGGCGAAGCTCGTCGCGTCCTCGAGCCGCGCGCCGATCTGCTGCGCGTACAGGTCGACCGCGACCCGGCCGACGCAGATCACGTCGAGCGGCCGGTCGGGCGCGAAGGAAAGGGCAGAGCGTGTCATGGGGAGTCCTGTATCAGATCGTGGCGCCGTCGAGTTCGCCGATCATCTTCTGCATCTCGGCGCCGCCCGCCATCATGTCGAGCACCTCGTCCTTGCTGATGGTGTCCTTCGTGTAGGTGCCGAGCGAGCGGCCGCGGTTGAGCAGCGTGAACGAATCGCCGATCGGATAGGCGTGGTGCACGTTGTGGGTGATGAAGATCACCGAGATGCCTTTCGCGCGCGCGGTGTGGATCAGCCGCAGCACGTTGAAGCTCTGCTTGACGCCGAGCGCGGCGGTTGGCTCGTCGAGGATCAGCACGCGCGCGCCGAAGTGGATCGCGCGCGCGATCGCGAGGCACTGCCGCTCGCCGCCCGACATCGTGCCGATCGGCTGGTGCGGATCGCGCACGTGGATGCCCATTTCGGCGAGCTTCTCGCGCGCGGTCTCGGCGCAGGTGTCGAGATCCATCACGCTCAGGCAGCCGAACAGCTTCTTCTGCGGTTCGCGGCCCATGAAGAAGTTGCGCGCGACCGACAGCAGCGGCACGAGCGCGAGATCCTGGTAGACGGTGGCGATGCCGAGGTCGAGCGCGTCCTTCGGCGATTCGAAGCGCACCGGCTGGCCGTCGACCAGATACTGGCCGTCCGAGGGCGTGTGCACGCCGGCCAGCGTCTTGATCAGCGTCGACTTGCCGGCGCCGTTGTCGCCGAGCAGGCAGTGCACTTCGCCGCGCTTGAGCCGCAGCGTGACGCCGGACAGCGCGATCACCTTGCCGAAGTACTTGCTGACGTTTTCGAGGGCGAGGATCGTCTCGCCGGATTGCGGAGTGGACATGGGCGGCTCCGTTACGACTGCGACACGCGGCGGCGCACGTAGTGGTTGAACAGCACGGCGATCAGCAGCATCACGCCGAGGAACACCCGGAACCAGTCCGAGCTGATGTTGGTGTAGGTGATGCCGATCTGCACGACGCCGAAGATCAGCGCGCCGAACGCCGCGCCGATCACCGAGCCGTAGCCGCCCGTGAGCAGGGTGCCGCCGATCACCGCGGCGATGATCGCCTCGAATTCCTTCTGCAGGCCGCGGTCGGCCGCGGCGGAGCCGATGTCGGCCACCTGCAGCACGGCGAACAGGCAGGCGCAGAACGCGGTCAGCACGAACAGCGAGATCTTCACGCGGCGCACCGGCACGCCGACGTTCTTCGCGGCATTGGCGTCGCCGCCGACCGCGAGGATCCAGTTGCCGTAGCGCGTCTTGGCGAGCACGAACGCGCCGAGCGCGGTGATCGCGAGCCACCACAGGATCACCTTCGGCACGCCGGGCACGAGCGGTTCGCCGGTGTCGAGCAGCTGGCCGATGCCCGCGTGCGCGAGCCAGCGGAACAGGTCGTGGAACGCGACGCCCTGGAACAGGAAGTGGATGACGGGGTCCGCGTGCGCGTAGTCGCCGAGCCCGGAGATGATGGTGCGGTCGGCGAACAGGATCGACAGCGCGAGCGTGAGGCCGCGCAGGATGAACAGGAAGGCGAGCGTGACGATGAACGAGGGCAGCCGCGTGCGCATCACCAGGTAGCCGTTCAGCGCGCCGAGCGCCATCGAGCCCGCGAACGCGAACAGCACCGCGGCCCAGAGCGGCCAGTGGAAATAGGCGGTCGGGATCGCCACCATCATGCCGGCGAAGCCGATCATCGAGCCGATCGACAGGTCGAATTCGCCCGCGACCATCAGGAGGCACGCGCCGACCGCGAGGATGCCGAGATACGCGGCCACCTGCGACCAGTTCATGATGCCGTCGAGATTGAACATGCCCGAGCCGCCCGCGCCGATCGCGAACACCGCGAACACGAGCGCGGCGCCGGAAATCGCGGCGAATTCGGGGCGGTTGAGGAAGCGCTGGAACCACGCTTCGCCGCGCACCCGCTCGTCGGCGCGCGCCTCGGGCGGGGAAGGCTCGCGCGCATGCGCGGGCAGCGGTTTGCCGGCTACACCCATGATGTCTCCTTGAAGCCCGGCCGGGGCGGGGTGCTCCGGCTGGTTAAGTGCGCGGCGCCCGGCGCCGCGCGGACTACGAAAACGCGCGCCGTTCAGCGGTACTGGCCCGCGTACTTGAGCACCTTGTCGAGATTCGCCTTGGTGATGAAACCCGGGCCCGAACGGATGTTCTTCGGGCCGTAGGACGGCTGCAGCCCGTAGGTGGCGAGGCGCGCCTGGAACTTCGGATTCGCCTCGAGGATCTGGCGGATCTTGACCGGGTCGGTGGTCTTGTCCTTGCGGACGATCGCGAGCACCGCGACCGGGATATAGCCCTGCAGGTACGGCTGCTGGTCGATCGCGAACTGGATCGTGCCGGCCTGGATCGCCTTCGCGATATCGTCGGAGAAATCGAAGGTGGCGAAATACACCTTGCCGGCCAGCCCCATCTGCTGGAGCGCCTTGAGCGTGGCGGCGGCGGGCACGGGGCCGAGCGTCAGCACCGCCTGGGTGCCCGGGTTGCGGCGCAGATAGGCGCTGACCTTCGACTGGATCTCGGTCGGATCCTGGCCGGAATCGATCGTCGAGGTCTTGTAGTCGGCGCCGATCGCATCGGCGAAGCCGCGGCAGCGGTCGAACGACACGGTGTTGGTCGCGAGGTGGTTCACGCACACGAACGACTTCACGCCGGCCGCCTTCGCCTTCTCGCCCGCCGCATGGCCCGCGACGTATTCCGGCTGGCCGACGTGCATCAGCGCGCCGAGCTGCGCGCTCTGCTCCTCGGTGCCCGAGTTGATGGTGACGAGCGGGATCTTCTTCGCGGTGACCTTGCCGATCGAGTTCTTTAGGACATCGAAATCGGCGATCGTCGTGATCACGCCGTCGTAGTCGCGCGCGGCCGACTGCTCGACGAGGCGCGCCATGTCCGCGATGTCGCCGTTGGGCGGGTTGCGGTAGTCGGTCGTGACGTTGAAGTCCTGGTCGGCCTGCTTGATCGCGTTCTTGATCGTGTTCCACCACGAGTCGGAGTCGGGTGCATGGCTGATCAGCACGAAGCGGGCGTCGGCGGCGTGCGCGGCCGGCGCCGCGACGCCCGCGGCAACCGCGAACGCGACGGCGAGTGCCCGCACGGCGGCCTTGCCTGAGCAAAGTTTCATGTCTCCACCTATCTCTATCTGTCGTTTTGGGTCGGGCGCGGCGGCATCGTTCCCGCCGTGCTCACGAGCAAGAATAGGCGAACTGCCCAAGCCTTGCAAAGGAAATTTCAATAAAAATAATTTTGGAAAATCTGTTCCATTTCGATCGAGGCGTGCCTATACTCGGCACACATCCAGAACCAGCCGGTTCGGTCGCGCGGCGTGTGCGCGCGGCGGGGCCGGCGCTCCCGACATCATGGAAGAGACCTCCCAGCCCGATCTTTCGGGCCTCGACGAACTGCTGCAGCGCATCACCGATGCGTACGACACGCTGCCGCGTCAGTTGAAAAGCATTGCGTCCTATATCGACGAGCATCGCGCGAGCGTGATGATGGATCGCACGAGCGACATCGCGACGCGCTGCGGCGTGCATCCGTCCGCGGTGGTGCGGTTCGCGCAGCGTTTCGGCTTCTCGGGCTTCTCCGATCTGCAGGCGGTTTTCAAGGAGGCCTACACGGGCCAGAACCCGAGCGCGCAGAGCTACCAGCAGCGCATCCGCACGCTGATCGACGGCGAGCACGGCACGCTCACGGGCGGCATGGTCGCGCGCCAGTTCATCGACGCCGCGCGCGCGGGGCTCGACGAGCTGGCGGCGGGCCTCGACGACGCGCAGTTCGATGCGGCCGTCACGATGCTCGAACAGGCCGACAACATCTACGTGATCGGCGTGCGCCGCTCGTTCCCGGTGGCGAACTACATCGTGTATGCGCTGCAGCACACGGCCAAGCGCGTGCATCTGGTGTCCGGGCTCGGCGGCATGTATCGCGAGCAGATCCGCAGCGTGAGGAAGGGCGACGTGGTGATCGCGATCAGCTTCGCGCCGTACGGCAAGGAAACCCAGTATTGCCTGCGCGCCGCGCGCGAGCATCACGCGCAGACGCTCGTGATCACCGACAGCCGGCTGTCGCCGCTCGTGCGCGACGCCGGCGCCCATCTGCTCGTGAAGGAGGGGAGCGCGTTCGCGTTCCGTTCGCTGACCAGCACGATCTGCCTGTGCCAGGCGCTGTTCATCGCGCTCGCGTACCGGCTCGAATTGAACGTGGAAGAAGTCAAGGACACTGGAGGATACGATGACTGAAGCAGTTCCGACGCTCGACGTCGCGGTATTCGGCGCGGGCCGGATCGGCCGCATCCATGCGGCCAACCTCGCGCGCCAGCCGCGCGTGCGGCTTCGCTACGTGGTCGACGTGAACCGCGCGGCGGCCGAGGCGCTCGCCGCGCAGCACGGCGCGCAGGCCGCCGATCTCGACGGTGCGCTCGGCGATGCGTCGATCGGCGCGGCGATCGTGTGTTCGAGCACCGACACCCATGCGGACCTGATCACGCGCGCCGCGCAGGCGGGCAAGCACGTGTTCTGCGAGAAGCCGGTCGACCTCACGGTCGAGCGCGCGCGCGCCTGCGAGACGGCGGTCGAACGCGCCGGCGTGGTCTGCATGATCGGTTTCCAGCGCCGTTTCGACCCGACCTTCGAGGCGCTGAAGGCGCGCCTCGACGCGGGCGAGATCGGCGCGCCGGAGATGCTGGTCGTGACGAGCCGCGATCCGGGCGCGCCGCCCGTCGACTACATCCGGCATTCGGGCGGGATCTTCAAGGACATGCTGATCCACGACTTCGACATCTTCCGCTGGATCCTCGACGACGAGGCCGAGACGCTGCACGCGACCGGCAGCTGCCTGTCCGATCCGGCGATCGCGGAGGCGGGCGACATCGATTCGACGGCGGTCACGATCCGCACCCGGCGCGGCCGGCTGTGCCAGATCAACACCGCGCGGCGCGCCGCGTACGGCTACGACCAGCGCTTCGAGGTGCTGGGCAGCGCGGGCATGCTGCAGGCGGGCAACCTGCGGCCGACCGAGGTCACCGCGTACTCGGCGCAGGCGGTGTCGAGCGATCTGCCCGAGGCGTTCTTCCTCGAACGCTACCGCGACGCCTACGCGCGCGAGATCGCGCATTTCCTCGCGGCGGTCACGCGCGGCGAGGCGGTGCGCACGAGCATCGCGGACGGCGTGAAGGCGCTCGAACTGGCCGAGGCCGCGACCCGCTCGTGGCGCGAAGGCCGCGCGCTGCGTCTCGACGAACTGGCCTGAAGGAGGGCGCATCCATGACTGATCATTCCTCGCTTGCGCCGGTGCGGATCGGCATCGCGGGCCTCGGCCGGCTCGGCCGCCGCCATGCGGAAAACCTCGCGCGCCGCGTGCCGGGCGCGCGGCTCGACGCGGCGTGCAGCCCGCTCGACGACGAACGCGCATGGGCGCGCGACGCGCTCGGCGTGCCGCGCCTCTACGCCGACTACGACGCGCTCGTCGCGGACCCCGACCTCGACGCGCTGTGGCTCGTCACGCCGTCCGCGCTGCATGCGGGGCAGATCGTCGCCGCGCTGCGCGCGGGCAAGCACGTGTTCTGCGAAAAGCCGTTGTCGCTCGATCTCGACGAATGCGAGCGGGTGTGCGCGGAAGCCGCGGCGCGCCCGCACCTGCGCGCGATGATCGGTTTCATGCGCCGCTTCGATCCGAGCTATCGCGACGCGCAGGCGCGGATCGGCGCGGGCGGCATCGGCCGGCCGTTCCTGGTGCGCTCGCAAACCTGCGACCGCAACGATCCCGAGGGTTTCTTCGTGCGCTTCGCGCCGACCTCGGGTGGAATTTTTCTCGACTGCACGGTGCACGACATCGACGTGGCGCGCTGGCTGCTCGGCGGGCCGCGCGCGACGCGGGTGTTCGCGGCGGGCACGATCGCGCTGCACGAAGGGCTGCGCGCGAGCGGCGACGTCGACAACGGCGTCGCGATCTGCGAATTCGAGGGCGGCGGGCTCGCGATGTTCTACGCGTCGCGCACGATGGCGCACGGCAACGACACCCATTCCGAGGTGATCGGCACGGCCGGCGCGCTGACCATCGGCCGCGACCCGCGCGCGAACCGCGTCGAGGTCTACGATGCCGAGGGGATCCGCCACGCGTGCACGCCGACCTTCTTCGAGCGCTTCGAGGAGGCGTTCCTGGCGGAGGCGCAGGCGTTCGTCGACGCGGTGCGCACGGGCGAGGACTCGGGCGGCGCGACGCTCGCCGATGCGCTCGAGGCGACCCGCATCGGCCACGCGCTGCGCGAGGCGCTGCACGGCGGCCGCGCGGTTGCGCTGTAGCCCGGGTGCGTAGCCCGGGGCGCGCGGCCGCGCGCTGCGGTAAAATCCGGCCTTCCTCCCGCGCCGTGCCGGCGCGTCATTCGAAGGTCGAAAGCCGATGCAAGTTCATAAGGAAGTGGATGCGCGCGGGCTCAACTGCCCGCTGCCGATCCTGCGTGCGAAGAAAGCGCTGGCCGACATGGAAAGCGGCCAGATTCTGAAGGTGCTCGCCACCGACCCGGGATCGCAGCGCGATTTCGCGGCGTTCGCGAAGCAGACCGGCAACGAGATTGTCGAGACGTCGACGCAGGACAAGACCTACGTGTTCCTGATGCGCCGCCGCTGATCGGGCAACTGCGTCAATCCACCACTGGTGTTTTCTGAATGCCGCCCGGGGTAAGCCCGGGCGGCATTTTATTTGGGTTTCCGAAACGGCTCGCTGCCGTTCGCCATTATGGCTCCGACATTATTTTCCGGGAATGTCGTTTAACTGAGTTTGATGATTGATTGGGCAAAATTTAATAATAGGTAACAGAAGGCTTACGGTCATATCTCGATAATGACCCGGTCGCGACGGACGGGGATGTTGATTTTTCGTCGCGTCCGACCATTGCTCCAACACCAATCAATCGCAGAGGTATTACATGAGGCAGATGCGCACGGGGATCCTGGCCGTGGCGGCGCCCGCCGCCTTCGCGGCGGACGGCACGATCACGATCAATGGCCAGGTGACGGCCCAGACCTGCACGATCAGCGGCAACGGCGGCGGCAAGGACTTCACGGTCACGCTGCCGACAGTTTCGGCATCCGCGCTGACGACGCCGGGTGCCACGGCCGGCCGCACGCCGTTCAACGTCGCGCTGTCCAAGTGCACGCCGAATTCGGGCAACGTGGCGGTTTACTTCGAGCCGGGCGCGACCGTCGACGCCTCGACGGGCCGTCTCGTCAACACGGCGAGCAGCGGCGCGGGCAACGTGCAGGTCGGCCTCCTGAACAGCGACAACAGCGAAATCCGCCTGGGCGGCGCGCTGGCGACCCAGAACTCGAAGCCGGTGGCGCTGACGGGCGGCGCGGTGACGCTCGGCTACTTCGCGCAGTACGTGGCGACGGGCCAGGCGACGGCGGGCAGCGTGACGACCTCGACGCTGTACTCGATCGTCTACCAATAAGCCGCGCGGCACGCATCGCGCGCAGCGGCCGGCGGGCATCGCGCCCGCCGGCCGGATACGGGGAAGCGGGCGCCACAGCCCGCATCATGATTCGGAATTCGAAATGTCTATCCGTCGGACCTGGCGCGCCGCGTTCGCGGCGTGAGCCATCGCGGCCGCCGTGTCGGCCGCGCACGCTTCCGTCGTGCTGAACGGCACGCGGGTGATCTATCAGGCCAAGGAGCGTGAAGTCACGCTCAAGCTCAACAACGAAGGCGATGCGCCGGCGCTCGTGCAGACCTGGGGCGACGACGGCAACGCGAACGCGCAGCCCGACGACGCGAAGGCGCCGTTCACGCTGACGCCGCCGCTGTTCCGCCTCGACCCGAAGAAAGTCCAGACGCTGCGGATCATCTATACGCAGGAGCCGTTGCCCCAGGACCGCGAGTCGGTGTTCTGGCTCAACGTGCTCGAGGTGCCGCCCGTCGCATCGACGGCGGCCGACGCGCCGAACTCGCTGCAGCTCGCGTTCCGCTCGCGGATCAAGCTGTTCTTCCGTCCGGCGGGCCTGCCGGGCGACGCGAACGACGCCGCCGCGCAGGTCGGCTGGAAGTTCGTGCGCCGGGCGGCTGCGCGCTGGCCGCGACCAACCCGACGCCGTACCACGTGACCTTCAGCGCGGTCGCGGTGCGCATGGGCGGCGCGACCCGGCGCGACGACCGCGGCGCGATGGTCGCGCCGCACGCGACGGTCGAGTTCGACCTGGGCGCGCTCGACGCGGTCGGCGCCGAGGTGCCGGCCGAAGTGGACTACACGACGATCAACGACTACGGCGCGGGTGTCGCGGGAACGTTCCGTGCGCGGCCGCAGCGGCCCTGACGGGCGCAGGCCACGCGAGGCACCGCGCGAGGAGACGCGGGCCGTCACACGAACGGGGTGCCGCTTCCCAGCGGGAGGCGGCGGTCGGCAACACGTCGCCTAGACGTAATTAGCAAAACGATGCGAACGAGAGACCAGCATTTGCGATCGCGCGCCGAGCGACGGCCCGCGGTCCGGCGCAGCCATGCCGTGATCCTGGGCGTGCTGGCGTCCCAGCTGAGCGCGAGCGCGCTCGCGGGTGAAGGCAACGCGGGCGAGGTCCTTACTGTCCGATCCACAAGCGCGCGACCGTCAACGGAATGCCGGTGCCGGGGATGCCGGACACTTATCAGACGAATGTGCCGGGCGTCGGCGTGCGCTTTTTCACGACGACGGACTGGAACGGCACGTGGGAGCGCGCGCCGTCGTCGACCGCCTACTATCCGCCGTCGTCCTGGTACGCATCGACCGCGTGGTACACGTCGGCGGCGCTGGTCGTGACGGGGCCGGTGGGCAGCGGCCGCCTGACGTCGCTGCCGAGCATGACGGTCGAATTCACGGGCAGCTGCTTCCGTTCGGTGACGCGGATCCAGACCATCGCGCCCGGCACGGTGATCACGCCGGCCACCTGCATGGTGACCACGCCGTCGGTCTCGGTCACGCTGCCGAACGTGAAGGCCAGCGATTTCAGCGGCGTCGGCGCGACGCGGGGCGACACCGGGCTGCGCATCGGTCTCAGCTGCCGCGGGGGCGTGGGCGCGGATGTCCACATGACGCTCACCGATGCGACCGATCCCGGCAATGCCACGAACCGGCTGACGCCGGTGCCGGGCTCGACGGCGCGCGGCGTGCAACTGCGCGTGCTGTACAACGGCATGCCGGTGAATTACGGACCGGACTCCGCGATGGCGGGCAACCTGAACCAGTGGCGGGTAGGGCCGTCGTCGAGCGTCACGAGCGTGCCGCTGACCGCGCAGTACATCGCGACCGGCACGGTCCTGCCGGGCATTGTGAAGGGGGGGCAACGTTTACGATGAGTTATCAGTAAATCAAGAAAAGGGCGGCCATTCGCGGAAAGTAAATGATTGCAATTGCGCGAGGCGACAGGAATGTTCGGCAAATGTCGAAAAGAAAAGACCGCAATATCTAACAATTCTTAAACCACGGGACGTACCGCGCTGCTTATACTCCCTGCCTGATGATCCATCGTTGCGACCACCCTGGTGGGCGCGGCGGTCAATCGGGTCACCGTACGGGGGACATGCCCAGCGCGTGTCGTTGCTGCAAACTGGGAGATGTCATGCTCTTCAGATCGGGGACGATTCGAATACCGTTCGAAGGAGGCGGCAAGGCACGGGAACGCGCGCAGTCGGTGCACCGTGTCGAGCTGGATCCCGAGCACGACCGCCATGCGCGGGCCGCGCTCGAGGCCTATGCGGATTCGAGCGGGCGCGAAATGCCGTGGCTCGCCGAGTGGTTGCGCGAGGCGATGGGTGATCCGCAGCCGGATCTCACGCGCTGCGCGGCCACGGTCGAACGCGTGTTCGATCTGGCCCATGCGTGGGCCGCCGGCCAGCCCGACTACGCCCGCGCCGCGTGGGAGCACGTGCGCACGCAGCTCCATCATGCGCTGCAACGCCAGCCGCAGATCGCCGAACAGGATCCGGTCAGCCTGGACTGACCGCGCCGCGCGCCCTTGCGCCATTCCCGCCCCGCCTGCCGCGCGCGTCCAATCTGTATTATTTCTGGACAGTTTTCACGCACTATGGTGAAAATGCCGGTTACCCGCGCCCATTTTTTGAGATATGACGTAATCCAAATAAAATGCGTTTTTTCGACGACGCAGACGGGCAGTATGGCGCAGACCAGCAGATAATAGCGGGTTACGAGTCGGGAAACGTGCCGCGGCATGCTGGGGTGCAGCGCGGCGGGCCAGGAACGACGTGTCGATTTCGCTTTGCGGGGTGATATGAGAATTGCTGTATTGGATGACGATCAGGCCCAGACGGATTTTGTCAGTCAGACGCTGACGGCCGCGGGACACACATGCTATGCCTTCAAGGAAGGCAAGGCCCTGAAGAAGCGCCTGCAGCGCGAGACGTTCGATCTGCTGGTGCTCGACTGGAACGTGCCCGACATGTCCGGCGAGGAAGTGCTCAAGTGGGTCCGGGCGAACCAGGTCGAACACCGGCTGCCGATCATCTTCATGACGAGCCGCGACGACGAGGCGGGCATCACGCAGATCCTCAACGCGGGCGCCGACGACTACGTGGTCAAGCCCGTGTCGGGTCCGATCCTGCGCGCGCGGATCGGCTCGCTGCTGCGGCGCGCCTATCCGGCCAACGCGGAAGCGACGGTGCGCGAGTTCGACACCTACAAGTTCGACGTGAACCTGAAGCAGGCCTACGTCGGCGACAAGCCGGTGAGCCTCACGCAGAAGGAATTCGAGCTGGCGCTGCTGCTGTTCCAGCATCTCGACCGGCCGCTGTCGCGCGCGCACATCCTCGATCTCGTCTGGAAGCAGGCGACCGATATTCCGTCGCGCACGATGGATACGCATATCTCGATGCTGCGCACGAAACTGGGCCTGCGTCCCGAGAACGGCTACCGGCTCGCGCCGATCTATGGCTACGGGTATCGGCTGGAACGGGTGACGCAAGGGGAGACGGAGTGAGCACGAGCAGGAGCATGACCACGCGGGTGCTGGCCGCCTGCGTCGCCGTCGGCGCGGCGCTGGCGCTGCAGGTCGCCGACGCGCAGCAGACGCCGTCGCGTCAGACTGTCAAAACGGTCCAGTACACGACCCGCCAGGGCGACACGCTGTACGACGTCGCGGATCGCTATCTGCAGGGCCCGGACGATTGGGCGCTGATCGCGCAGCTGAACGACGTGCCCGCGCCGAAGCAGCTGCAGCCCGGCATCGTGCTGAACCTGCCGGCGGGGCGGCTGCGCAAGGAGCGCCTGTCGGCGCGCGTGGTCGCGGCGCAGGGGCCGGTCGAGCGCGCCGCGAGCGGCACCGTCGGCTTCGTGCCGGTGGCGGTCGACTCGACCCTCAGCGAGGGCGATCGCGTGCGCACCGGGAGCGGCGGCTTCGTCACGCTCGAGCTGGCGGACGGCACGCACCTGAGCCTGCCGCCCGACAGCCAGATCGATTTCGCGACGCTGCGCCGCACGGTGCTGACCGGCACGCTGGAGCGCGTGATCGACCTGCAGCGCGGCTCGGTCGACAGCGACGTCACCCACCTGAAGAAGAGGGATGACCGCTTCCAGATCCGGTCTCCGTCGGTGGTGGCGGGGGTGCGCGGTACGCGCTTCCGGGTCAACTACGATACCGACGGCAAGGCCTCGACGATGGTCGAAGTGCTGGACGGCGCGGTCGGCGTCGCGCCGAGCGCGCAGCCCGCGCGCGATGCGGCGCTCGTGCATGCGAACTATGGCAACGTGACGCGCGCGGACGGCCAGGTCGGCGGCCCGATCGCGCTGCTCGAAGCACCGCGGCTCGTCGATCCGGGCAAGGTGCAGGATGAGCCGAAGGTCGGCTTCACGCTCGCGCCGCTCGAGGGCGCGCGCGCCTACCGTGTGCAGATCGCGCGCGACGCGGGGCTGCTCGACCTGTTCAAGGAAGTGCGGGCCGACGCGCCGCGCGCCGAATTCGCGGACGTGCCGGACGGCACCTATTTCGCGCGCGTGTCGGCGGTCGACGTGAACGGCCTCGAGGGCCTGCCGCGCACCTACGCGTTCGAGCGCCGCCGGTTCGGCCTCGCGACGGCGGCCGGGCCCGGCGCGGGCGGCTACGAGTTCCGCTGGTCGACCCACAGCTCGGCGGACCCCACGCGCTTCCGCTTCGTGCTGTCGGCGTCGAAGGATCTCGGCAACCCGATCGTCGATCAGGTCGATGTCGAAGGCGGGCGCGTCGTGGTCGCGAACCTGCCGCCCGGCGATTATTACTGGACGGTGATCGCGGAGCAGTTCAGCGGCGGCCGTTTCTACGAAAAGGCCAGTCCGGTCAACGCGTTCACGCTCGCGCGTTGACGGGCGGCGGATGAAAGTTGACCCGCGCATCGATCCGCGCATGCAGCGGCGGCGGCTGCTCGGCCGCCGCTTTCTCATCGAATGGATCGCGATCGGCTGTCTCGGCATCGCGATGATTCTCGCCGGCGTCGCCGGCCGCACGACCTCGAGCGTCGACCGGATCATCTACGACCGGCTGCTGACGCTGCGCAATCTGCCGATCGAATCGAACCTCGTGATCGTCGAGATCGACAACCCGAGCCTCGCCTCGCTCGGGCGCTGGCCCTGGGCGCGCAGCGTGCACGCGCAGTTCCTCGACGCGCTCGCCAAGGCGCAGCCGGCGGCCGTGGTCTACGACGTGCTGTTTACCGAACCGTCGACGGACGATCGCGAGTTCGCGCGCGCGCTCGACAAATTGTCGACCTATCTGCCGATCCTGCTGAGCCCCGAGGAGCACGACGGCACGCGCACGGTCGTGCCGCCCGTGCCCGAGCTGGCCGAGCATGCGGCGGGCGTCGGCCATATCAACCTCGAGGTCGATCCGGACGGTATCGTGCGCAGCGTCGCGCTGTACGAGAGCGACGGCCGGCACCGCTGGCCGCAGCTGATGGTGCCGGTGTTCCATGCGTTCGAGAACGGCCAGTTCAAGCTCGCGCAGGCGCTGTCCGTCACGCGGCGCGCGCACGATCTCGCCCAGGACGACAACGGCGAGGCCCGCTACCTGATTCCGTTCAGCCGCTATACGCAGACCTATCCGTCGGTGTCGTTCGCCGACGTGCTGGCCGGGCGCGTCGACCCCGAGCGCCTGCGCGGCAAGATCGTGATCGTCGGCGTGACCGCCTCGGGCCTCTACGATCGTTTCGCGACGCCGATTTCGGGTGAGTTCGGGCCGCTGCCGGGGGTTTACATCCACGCGGGCGTGCTCGACATGTTGATGACCGGGCGGGCGATCTCGCCTGTGTCGGGCGGCCTGCTGTTCATCGCCTCGCTGATGCCGCTCGTGGTGCTGCTCGCGGGCTTCCTGATGCTGTCGCCGTGGCGCTCGCTGCTGCTGACGCTGAGCCTCGTGGTGCTCGCGCTCGCGTCGAGCGCCGCGCTACTGTACGAGGCGCGCCTGTGGCTGTCGCCCGCGCCGGCGATCTTCGGGCTGATCGCGGTCTACCCGATCTGGAACTGGCGGCGGCTCGAAATGACCATGTCCTATCTGCGCCACGAGCTGCAGCGGCTCGCGGACGAGCCGCACCTGCTGCCGGAGGCGCCGCGCGAGCGGGGCGAGTTCGGCGGCGACGTGCTGGAGCGTCAGATGAGCCTGATGGCGCAGGCCGCGCAGCGTGTGCAGGACATGAAGCGGTTTGTCTGGGACAGCCTCGACAGCATGCCGGAACCGGTTCTCGTGACCGACATCGGGGGCACGGTGCTGATCGCCAACCATGCGGCGAAGAAGCACTGCGCGCGCCTGAACGTGCCGGCGCCGGAAGGGCGGCCGCTGCGGGTCGCGCTGGGCGAGCTGACCTTCATGAAGACGGTCGACGGCAATCCCGAGCGCGAGGCGGAAATGCGCGCGCACTGGCCGGCCGCGCTCGACCCCACCCGCGACTTCGATAACGATCTGATGGAGCGCGGCATCGAAGTTCGTGACAGTGACGGGCTCGATCATCTGTTACGCTACGCGCCATGCACCAACGCGCAGGGCAAGGTGACCGGCTGGATCGCGGGCCTCGTCGACGTGACCGAACTGCACGCGGCGGAGCGGCAGCGGGAAGAGGCGCTGCATCTGCTGTCGCACGACATGCGTTCGCCGCAGTCGTCGATTCTCGCGCTGGTCGAGATCGAGCGGCAGCGGCCGCAGTCGGGCGAGATCCGCTCGATGCTCGCGCGCATCGAGCGCTATGCGCAGCGCGCGCTGATGCTGGCGGACGAGTTCGTGCAGCTGGCGCGCGCCGAGTCGCAGACCTATCAGCTGGAGCCCGCGAGTTTCGCGGACCTGCTGATCGATGCGAGCGACGAGGTCTGGCCGCAGGCCCAGGCCAAGCGCATCCGCATCGATACGCAGTTCGGCGACAATCTGTGCTGGGTCAGCGCCGACCGCTCGCTGATGACGCGCGCGCTGGTGAACATCCTCAACAACGCGGTGAAGTACAGCCCCGCCGATACGGTGATCACCTGCACGCTGTCGGTGGAGCGCGCATCGAAGCGGACGATCTGTACGATTCGCGATCAGGGCTACGGCATCTCGCCCGACGACCAGCGGCATCTGTTCGAGCGCTTCAAGCGCTTTCACACGAACGAGCGGCCGGAGGTGGCGGGGGCCGGGCTGGGTATGGCGTTCGTCAAGACCGTGGTGACGCGGCATGGCGGCAGCGTGGTGGTCGACAGTGCGCTCGGCGTCGGCACGGCGCTGATCGTGACGCTGCCGCTGCTCGACGAGCCGGCCGCGTGACGCGGCGGGCGAACTGGCAAGTATGGGAGAAGCTATGAAAATCTTGTGGGCGGAGGCCGCGCTGGCGGTCGCGCTGTTGTCCGGATGCGCGTCGGTGACGACGGGCGTCAGTGCGTCGGGGAAACCGGGTGGATTCGCGGCCGGCGGCGAGCGCTCCTACGAGGTCGCCCGCACGGACGCGCAGTCGGCCAACGCCGGCTATCGGAAGGTGGAGGCGCTGGTGCGCGACGAATTGGCGCGGCGCGGGCTCGGTGAGCAGCCGGGCGGCCACGCGCGCTACCGGCTCACGATCGCCTATGCGACGCAGCCGGCCGCGGTCGCGCTCGCGACCGCGCACTGCGGCGGCGAGCAGGCGCCGTGCCTCGACGTCGACGGCCCCGCGCCGTTCGCGCTGCCGTTCGCGGGCACCGTCTATCGCCACGTGCTGACGCTGCGCTTCATCGACCGCAAGAGCGGCGCGGAAGCGTATCGCGTGTCGGCGGCCGTCAAGGACCGCCGGCCGGACGCGTTGCAGGCGGCGCCGACGCTGGTGCGCAGCGCGCTCGCGCAGGTGCCGTTCGGCGCCGCGGGCGGCTGGCTCGTGAAGACGAAAAAAGACGACGCGGGCGGCATGCCGGGCGTCGTCTCGGTGACGCCGGCCGACGCGCCGCACTGACGCGCCACGGGCCGGCGGGGGCGCGCGGCCCGCGCGCTCAGCTTTGCGGCGTGCCGCGCTGACGCAGGTAGGTGTCGAATTCCTGCTTCACTTCCGGGTGGCGCAGCGCGAACTCGACCGTCGCCTTCAGGTAGCCGAGCTTGCTGCCGCAGTCGTAGCGGGTGCCCTGGTACTTGTACGCCAGCACCTGCTCGTCCGCGAGCAGCGCCTCGATCGCGTCGGTCAGCTGCAGCTCGCCGCCCGCGCCGGGCTTGAGCGCACGCAGGTGCTCGAAGATCCGCGGCTTCAGGATGTAGCGGCCGACCACGCCGAGGTTCGACGGCGCGACTTCGGGCGCCGGCTTTTCGACGATCGCCGACATCTTGATGATCGACTCCTCCCACTCCTTGCCGTCGACGATCCCGTAGGATTTCGTTTCCGACGGCGGGATCTCCTCGACCCCGATCACCGAGCTGTGATAGTGGTCGAACACGTCGACCATCTGCTTCATCACGGGCGGCTGGCCATCGAGCAGGTCGTCGGCCAGGATCACCGCGAACGGGTTGTCGGCGACCAGCTTCTCGGCGCACAGCACGGCGTGGCCGAGGCCGAGCGCCTCGGGCTGGCGCACGTAGAAGCAGTCGACGTGGCTCGGCTTGATGCTGCGCACGAGTTCGAGCAGCTTTTCCTTGCCGCGCGCCTCGAGCTCCGCCTCGATCTCATACGATTTGTCGAAATGATCCTCGATCGCACGCTTGCTGCGCCCGGTCACGAAGATCATCTCGGTGATGCCGGCCGCGATGGCCTCTTCCACCGCATATTGGATCAACGGCTTGTCGACGACGGGCAGCATCTCCTTCGGACTCGCCTTGGTCGCGGGCAGGAAGCGCGTGCCCAATCCCGCGACCGGGAAAACTGCCTTGGTGACTTTCAGCATAGATAAACCCTTGTTTCTCGAATGAATTCGGCTATTCGAATTCAATGATCATTCCGCCATTATAGTGAACGCAATGAAGATTACCGATTGTTACGCCGGAAGGCGGACCAATTGGGCGCCCAGCTTCGTCAGCGTGCTCTTGAATTCGGCGAGGCGCTTCTGCTCCTGCTCGACCACGGCGGCGGGCGCCTTGGCGACGAACGCCTCGTTGCCGAGCTTGGCCGCGCATTTCGTGATCTCGTTCTCGAGCCGGGCGATTTCCTTCGACAGGCGCTCGCGTTCCGCCGCCACGTCGATCTCGACCTTCAGCACCAGCTTGCTGTTTCCCACGATCGCGATCGGCGCGCCGTGCGCCTGCTGGTCGAGGGTCGCCTCGTCGGCGAGGATCTGGACGTCGGACAGGCGCGCCAGCGCCTTCACGTAAGGCGCGAACGAGCCGAGGCGCGCGGCGTCGCCCGCCACCAGCAGCGGCGCCTTGGTCGCCGGAGACAGATTCATCTCGCCGCGTAGATTACGACATGCATCGACCACTGCCTTCAGTTCGGCCGCCCACTGTTCAGACGTTTCGTCGAGCTTGCCGGGTTCGGCGCGCGGGTAGGGCTGCACCATCAGCGACGCTTCGCCTTCCGCCTTGCCCTGCGGATAGCGGCCGGCGAGCGGCGCGACCTTCTGCCACAGCGCCTCGGTGATGAACGGAATGACCGGATGCGCGAGGCGCAGCACGGTCTCGAGCACGCGCAGCAGCGTGCGGCGCGTGGCGCGCTGCTGCTCCGGGGTGCCGTTCTGGATCTGCACCTTCGCGAGTTCGAGGTACCAGTCGCAGTACTCGTCCCAGACGAACTTGTAGAGGCTGGTCGCGATGTTGTCGAAGCGGTAGTCGGCGAAGCCCTTGGCGACATCGCCCTCGACCCGCTGCAGCAGCGACACGATCCAGCGGTCCGCCGCCGAGAAGTCGAGATAGCCGCCGGGGCCGCAGTCGCCCGCGCCGCACACTTCGGGCTTGTCGAGGCCGCAGTCGTGGCCCTCGCAGTTCATCAGCACGAAGCGGGTCGCGTTCCACAGCTTGTTGCAGAAGTTGCGGTAGCCCTCGCAGCGCGCGAGATCGAAGTTGACGTTGCGGCCGAGCGTGGCCATCGACGCCATCGTGAAGCGCAGCGCGTCGGTGCCGAACGCGGGAATGCCGTCCGGGAATTCCTTGCGGGTCTTCTTCTCGATCGTCGCCGCCTGCTTCGGGTTCATCAGGCCGGTGGTGCGCTTCGCGACGAGCGTGTCGAGGTCGATGCCGTCGACGATGTCGATCGGGTCGAGCGTGTTGCCCTTGCTCTTCGACATCTTCTGGCCTTCCGCGTCGCGCACGAGGCCGTGCACGTAGACGGTGTGGAACGGCACCTGGCCCGTGAAGTGGGTGGTCATCATCACCATCCGGGCGACCCAGAAGAAGATGATGTCGAAGCCGGTGACGAGCACCGACGACGGCAGGAAGTGCTTGAGTTCGGGCGTTTCCTCCGGCCAGCCGAGCGAGGAGAACGGCACGAGCGCGGACGAGAACCAGGTGTCGAGCACGTCCTCGTCGCGGCGCAGCGCGCCCGCATAGCCCTGCGCGGCGGCCTGCGCGCGCGCGTCGTCCTCGTCGCGCGCGACGAAGATCTCGCCGTTCTCGCCGTACCACGCGGGGATCTGGTGGCCCCACCACAGCTGGCGCGAGATGCACCAGTCCTGGATGTTCTCGAGCCACTGGTAGTAGGTGGTGGTCCAGTTCTCGGGCACGAACTTGATCTGGCCGTCGCGCACCACGTCGAGCGACGCCTCGGTGATCGACTTGCCCGGCTGGAAGCTGCCTTCCGGCGCCGGCTTCGTCATCGCGACGAACCATTGATCGGTCAGCATCGGCTCGATCACGACGCCCGTGCGGTCGCCGCGCGGCACCATCAGCTTGTGCGGCTTCACCGAGTCGAGCAGGCCGAGCGCCTCGAGATCGGCGACCACCCGCTTGCGCGCCTCGAAGCGGTCGAGGCCGCGGTACGTGTCGGGCGCGTTGTCGTTGATCTTCGCGTCGAGCGTGAGGATCTCGATCTGCGGCAGCTGGTGACGCTGGCCGACCTGGTAGTCGTTCTGGTCGTGCGCGGGCGTGACCTTCACGACGCCCGTGCCGAATTCGCGGTCGACGTAGTCGTCGGCGATGATCGGGATCTCGCGGCCGGTGAGCGGCAGCTGCACGTGTTGGCCGATCAGGTGCGCATAGCGCTCGTCCTCGGGGTGCACCATCACCGCGACGTCGCCGAGCATCGTCTCGGGGCGCGTGGTCGCGACGGTCAGGTGGCCGCCGCCGTTCACGAGCGGGTAGTTGATGTGCCACAGATGGCCGTTTTCCTCCTCGCTCACGACCTCGAGGTCGGACACCGCGGTCATCAGGACCGGATCCCAGTTCACGAGGCGCTTGCCGCGATAGATGAGGCCCTGTTCGTACAGGCGCACGAACACCTCGCGCACGACGTTCGACATCTTGTCGTTCATCGTGAAGTATTCGCGCGACCAGTCGGTCGACGCGCCGAGGCGGCGCACCTGGCGCGTGATCGTGGAGCCGGACTGTTCCTTCCATTCCCACACGCGCTCGACGAATTTCTCGCGGCCGAGGTCATGGCGCGACTGGCCCTGCGCATCGAGCTGGCGTTCGACGACGATCTGCGTGGCGATGCCCGCGTGATCGGTGCCGGGCACCCACAGCGTGTTCGCGCCGAGCATGCGGTGGTAGCGCGCGAGGCCGTCCATGATCGTCTGGTTGAACGCGTGGCCCATGTGCAGCGTGCCCGTGACATTGGGCGGCGGCAGTTGGATCGCGAAATCCGGGCGGGACGGATCGAAGGCCGGGGCGGCATAGCCGCGTTTTTCCCACTCCGGCCCCCATTGGGCTTCGATGGTGTGGGGCTCGAAACTTTTCGCAAGCGTGCTGTCGCTCATGGTTGGAAATCTGCCGAAAGATGCGTGTTGGATAAGTAAACCCTGGATTATAAAGCCCGCGGGGTAGGTGGGGCGGTGCGATCGGGTTCGGATTTCCGGTCGCGTCGTCGCGCCGCCGCGTGTCCGGCCGCGCGAGGGGCGGGCGGATCGGTGCGGGCGGGGCGCGGAAACAGGCGTCGCATCGCCCGCCGATCCGCGCTCCGGACCCGGCGCGGGGCAGGCGGCGGCGCGCCTCGGCGGGATGCGCCGCATCGGTTCCTCAGTGCCCCCTTATAATGTCCGCTTTGCGTTCCCGCGCCATTCCGCCTCGTCTTTATGCCCGATCTGCTCGCCAACCTGAATCAAGAACAACACGCGGCCGTCACGCTGCCGAACGAACCGGCGCTGATCCTCGCCGGGGCGGGCAGCGGCAAGACCCGGGTGCTCATCACGCGCATCGCGTGGCTGATCCAGCAGGGCTATGCATCGCCCCCGACGGTGCTCGCCGTGACCTTCACCAACAAGGCCGCGCGCGAGATGATGGCGCGCCTGACGGCCTTGCTGCCGATCGATACGCGCGGCATGTGGATCGGCACCTTCCACGGCCTCTGCAATCGCATGCTGCGCGCGCATCACCGCGACGCCGGGCTGCCGCAGACCTTCCAGATCCTCGATACGGCCGACCAGCTGTCCGCGATCAAGCGGCTGATGAAGGCGGCCAACATCGACGACGAGAAGTATCCGCCGAAGAACGTCCAGTACTTCATCAACAACGCGAAGGAGCAGGGCCTGCGGCCCGACAAGGTCGACGCGACCGACAACTTCAACCGCAAGTTCGTCGAGATCTACCAGGCGTACGACCAGCAGTGCCAGCGCGAGGGCGTGGTCGATTTCCCCGAGCTGCTGCTGCGCTGCTACGAGCTGCTCGCGCACAATCCGCCGTTGCGCGCGCATTACCAGGCGCGCTTCAAGCACATCCTGGTCGACGAGTTCCAGGACACCAACAAGCTCCAGTACGCGTGGCTCAAGCTGCTCGCGGGTTCGCACAACGCGATCTTCGCGGTCGGCGACGACGACCAGTCGATCTATGCGTTCCGCGGCGCGAACGTCGGCAACATGCGCGACTTCGAGGACGAGTTCCGGGTGCGCAACCTGATCAAGCTGGAGCAGAACTACCGCTCGCACGGCAACATCCTCGACGCGGCGAACCAGCTGATCTCGAACAACGCGCACCGGCTCGGCAAGAACCTGCGCACCGACGCCGGGCACGGCGAGCCGGTGCGCGTGTACGAGGCGGCGACCGATTCGCAGGAGGCGGGCTGGATCGTCGAGGAGATCCGCTCGCTGATCGGCAGCGGGATGGCGCGCAGCGAGGTCGCGATCCTGTATCGCAGCAACGCGCAGTCGCGCGCGATCGAGCACACGCTGATGACGGCGGGCATTCCGTATCGGGTGTACGGCGGGCTGCGCTTCTTCGAGCGCCAGGAAATCAAGCACGCGCTCGCGTATCTGCGCCTGATCGACAACCCGAACGACGACACCGCGTTCGTGCGCGTCGTGAACTTCCCGACGCGCGGCATCGGCGCGCGCTCGATCGAGCAGCTCGCCGATGCCGCGCGTCTTTACGATTGCGCGATGGCGGCCGCGATTCCCTACGTGACCGGCAAGGCCGGCACGAGCCTCGGCGGATTCGCGAACCTGATCGCGAAGATGCGCGCCGAGACGCTGCAGATGAGCCTGCCCGAGACGGTCGAGTACGTGGTGCGCGCGAGTGGCCTCGCGGACTTCTACCAGGGCGAGCGCGAGGGGCAGGACCGGCTCGAGAACTTGCAGGAACTGGTCAACGCGGCTGCCGCGTTCGTCGGCGAGGAGGGCTACGGGCTCGACGCGCCGGCGCGCGCGATCCCGCTGCGCGCCGGCGCGACCGCGGCGCCCGGGCTCGCGGCGGCGAGCGACGATCCCGCCGACGCGGTGCTCGATCCGTTCGCGCTCGATGCGCCCGCGCAGAACCCGGACACGATGACGCCGCTCGCCGGCTTCCTGTCGCACGCCTCGCTGGAGGCGGGCGACAACCAGGCGCAGGCCGGCCAGGACGCGGTGCAGCTGATGACGGTGCACGCGGCGAAGGGGCTCGAATTCGCCGCGGTGTTCATCACGGGGCTGGAGGAAGGCCTGTTCCCGCACGAGAACAGCGCGCTCGAATCCGACGGCCTCGAAGAAGAGCGCCGCCTGATGTACGTCGCGATCACGCGCGCGAAGGAGCGGCTCTACCTGTCGTTCGCGCAGAGCCGCCTGCTGCATGGCCAGACCCGCTACAACATCCGCTCGCGCTTCTTCGATGAATTGCCCGAGCACGTGCTCAAGTGGCTGACGCCGAAGGTCGAGGCCTCGGCGCGCTGGGGCGGCCGCGCCGACAACGCCGGTTGGGGGCGCGACTGGTTCTCGCGGCCGGGCGGCGGCAGCCGGGAGAGTGTGGTCGATGCGGCCGTGACGGCGCCGCTGCCCGCGTTCGCGAACCAGCAGCGCGCGGCCGAGGGCGGCTTCCGGGTCGGCCAGCAGGTCTTCCACACGAAGTTCGGCGAAGGCACGGTGACGGCGCTCGAAGGCAGCGGCGCCGATGCGAAGGCGCAGGTCAAGTTCAAGCGCCATGGCGAGAAGTGGCTCGCGCTCGCCGTCGCGAAACTGCAGGCGGTCGAATGACGCCGTCCTCCCTGACGTTGCCGGCCGGGCAGCCGCTCGGCATTCTCGCGGCGCTGCCCGAGGAACTGGGCGACCTGGTCGCCGCGATGCGCGCCGAGGGGCCCGTCGAGACGGTTTCGCTGGGCGGGCGCGATTATCACGTCGGCACGGCGAGCGGCGTGGCCTGCGTCGTCACGCTCGCGCGGATCGGCAAGGTCGCGGCGGCGGCCACCGTCAGCGCGCTGCTGCTGCGCTTTCAGGTGCGCGCGGTCGTGTTCACGGGCGTGGCGGGCGGGGTCGCGCGCGAGGTCGCGGTCGGCGACATCGTGGTCGCCGATGCGCTGCTGCAGCACGATCTCGACGCCTCGCCGCTGTTTCCGCGCTTCGAGGCGCCGCTGCTCGGCGTCGCGCGTTTCCCGGCCGACGCGGCGCTTGCCGCGCAACTGCGGGCGGCATGCGAGCAGTTCATCGCCGAAGAGGGCGAGGCGCTGCGGCAGCGCTTCCGCCTGCGCGCGCCCCAGGTGCGCACGGGGCTCATTATCAGCGGCGATCGTTTCGTGTCGAGCGAGCGCGAGGTGATCGCGCTGCGCGACGCGCTGCCCGCGGCATGCGCGGTCGAGATGGAGGGCGCGGCGCTCGCGCAGGTGTGCCACGAGTACGGCGTGCCGTGCGCGGTCGTGCGCACCATTTCCGATACCGCGGACGATCACGCGAGCGCGTCGTTCACGCGTTTTCTCGCCGATATCGCGGGCGCCTATTCGTCGGGCATCCTGCGGCGCTTCCTCGCGATTCACGCGCAGGCGCGCTGAACTCCTGCGGCGGCGCAAGCGCGCCGCCGGTTCGGGCCTGGGTCGTCTCAGGCGGCTTTCGCCGCCGCGCGCCGCATGCCCTCGATGTCGGGCAGGAACACGGTGAGGATCCCGAGCAGCGGCAGGAACGAGCACACCTTGTAGACGAAGCCGATGCTGGTCGCGTCGGCCAGCTCGCCGAGCGCCGCCGCGCCGACGCCGCCCAGCCCGAACGCGAAACCGAAGAACAGCCCGGCGACCATCCCGACCTTGCCGGGGATCAGCTCCTGCGCGTAGACGATGATCGCGGAGAACGCCGACGCGAGCACCACGCCGATGATCACGGTCAGCACGCTGGTCCAGAGCAGGTTGGCGTACGGCAGCAGCAGCGTGAACGGCGCGACGCCGAGAATCGATACCCAGATCACGTACTTGCGGCCGATGCGATCGCCGATCGGGCCGCCGATCACGGTGCCGGCGGCGACCGCCGCGAGGAACACGAACAGGTGGAACTGCGCGGCCTGCACCGACAGATGGAACTTGTCGATCAGGTAGAAGGTGAAATAGCTGTTGAGGCTCGCGAGGTAGATGTACTTCGAGAACACGAGCATCACGAGCACGCCCATCGCGAACGCGACCTTGCGGGGCGGCAGCAGCGACTGCGCGTCGCGCGCGAGCTTCTTGCGGGTGGCCGGGTGGCGCTGGTACCAGCGGCCGATCTGCCACAGCACGACGATGGCGACCAGCGCGGCCAGCGAGAACCACGCGATGCTGCGCTGGCCGTGCGGGATCACGATCAACGCGGCGAGGAGCGGTCCGAGCGACGAGCCCGCGTTGCCGCCCACCTGGAACAGCGATTGCGCGAGCCCGTGCTGGCCGCCCGACGCCATCCGCGCGACGCGCGACGATTCCGGATGGAACACCGACGAGCCGCAGCCGACCAGCGCGGCCGCGATCAGCAGGATCGAGAAGTTCGGCGCGATCGACATCAGCACCAGCCCGCCCAGCGTGAAGCTCATCCCGACCGGCAGCGAGTACGGCTTCGGATGCTTGTCGGTGTAGTAGCCGATCAGCGGCTGCAGCAGCGACGCGGTGATCTGGTAGGTCAGCGTGATGAGCCCGATCTGCGCGAACGACAGCGCGAAATTCGCCTTCAGCATCGGATAGATCGCGAGGATCAGCGACTGGATCATGTCGTTGAGCAGGTGCGAGAAGCTGATCGCGCCGAGCACCGGATAGACGGTGCGCGTGATGGCCGGCGCGGGTGTGGCGGCGGGCGGAACGGGAGCGGAGCGGTTGTCGAGACTGGTTTCCATGATGCGGCGGGTCGAGGAGGCGGAAGGGCGCTTGCCGGAAGCCGGGTGCGCGTTGTTCATTCATGCGTGAACGCAGTCTAATGTGGCGTCTGTTCATTGTCCGGCCAACCTTTGTCGAGAATGAGACATTCGATTTGCCTGTTGAATCAAGGTGCGCCGATTTTTGGATGGGTATAAGGGGAGACGCCCGCGGCCGTGCGCGCCGCGCCCGCGGGTTTGGCCGGACTCAAGAAGCACGCGCCGTTGCCGTAGAAGCGGCGGAAGCATCGTGAAAGAATGAAATGAAAGCCGCGTACACCGGATTCGACCGATCCGGCCAGTGGACACGCCTGGCCAGGGGCGCCCGGCCGGCGTGCGTGGCATGTCGACGGCCAGGCCGGGACCGACCTTCCCGGTTGCAGCAGCAGACCAGAACGGGGACATATCAATGAAAGGCGTAGCGCTGCGTGGGCGACGTGGGCCCGGATTCTTGCCGGATGACGAAGCGACGGGCCGGGGGGCGGGCGCGTCGGGGAAGCGGAGCACCGCGCGCAAGCCCTGGTCGGTGAAGACGACCTTGCGCGTGGCGTTCGGCACGCTGCTGGTGGGCACGCTCGTGATCGGCCTGTTCTCGCTGATGCAGATCAGCCGTCTGCACGGCTCGATCCGTTCGGTGTATGAGCAGGGGTACGTCGCGAGCCGCTCGGCGGAGGAAGTGCGCGGCTACGTGCTGCGCGCGAGCCGCGCGCAGAAGATGCTGCTGACCGCGACCACCGCGAAGGAGCGCGACGATCTCGGCGGCGACATCGACAAGGGGCTCGACGCGATCGGCGCCGAGCTGGCCACGCTGCAGCGTTTCACGCATCCCGCCGATACGGACGACAGCGCGAAGCTCAAGGCGTTCTCGACCTCGGTCGGCGCATGGAGCGGCCACCTGCGCGACTTCGTCAAGCTCGTGCGCGAGCAGCCGCTCGACCTGTCGCAGATGAGCTGGCAGGTCGGCACCCAGGACGTCTCGCTGATCGTCGAGACGGGCAAGCTCGAAACCCTGGTGGACGGGCTAGTGAAGGCGCGCGGCGACGCCTCGCGCGCGACGCTCGACACCTCGACGACGCTGTTCCGCGCCTCGTTCGCGATGATCGCGATCATGACCGTGGGGCTGATCGCGCTCGCCTTCGTGATCGCCGAGTGGGTCGTGCGGCGGCTCGGCACGCAACTGGGCGGCGAGCCGGCCTATGCGAAGAAGATCGCCGGGCACATCGCGCAGGGCGATCTCACGAATGCGATCCGCCTGAAGCAGCGCGACCGCGACAGCATGCTGCACGCGCTGCGCGACATGCAGGACGGCCTGGCCGGCACGGTGCGCGACATCGCGGCGAGCGCGGAGGCGATCGCGGCGGCGTCGGGGCAGATCTCGATGGGCAATCTCGACCTGTCGCAGCGCACCGAGCAGCAGGCGGTCGCGCTCGAGAAGACGGCGGCGAGCATGGAGCAGCTGACCTCGACGGTCCACCAGAACACCGAGAACGCGAAGCAGGCGAGCGCGCTGGCCGCGAATGCGTCGGCGGTCGCGGAACAGGGCGGCGAGGTGGTCGGCCGGGTGGTCGCGACGATGACCGAGATCGACGACAGCGCGAAGAGCATCCGCGACATCACCGGCGTGATCGAGAGCATCGCGTTCCAGACCAATATCCTCGCGCTGAACGCGGCGGTCGAGGCCGCGCGCGCGGGCGAGGAGGGGCGCGGCTTCTCGGTGGTGGCGAGCGAGGTGCGCTCGCTCGCGCAACGCTCGGCGACCGCGGCCAAGGAGATCAAGACGCTGATCGGCGCGTCGGTCGAGCGGGTCGCGAACGGTGCGCTGCTCGCGCAGGACGCGGGCCGCACGATGAACGAGGTGGTGCGCGCGGTGAAGCGCGTGACCGACATCATGGGCGAGATTTCGAGCGCGTCGAACGAGCAGAGCGCGGGCATCGACGAGATCGGGCGCGCCGTCTCGCAGATGGATTCGGGCACCCAGCAGAATGCGGCGCTCGTCGAGCAGGCGGCCGCGGCCGCGCGTTCGCTCGACGAGCAGGCGCAGTCGCTCAAGGCGATGGTCAGTCATTTCCGCGTGCCCGCGCGCGCGGCCGCGACGGCCTGACTGCGCGGATGAGGGGCGCGGCCGCCTGCGTCGGCGGCGTGCCCTGGCGCAGCGCTCAGCTGCGCTTCTTGCTGTCCTGCTTCTTGTCCTGCTCGACGATCACGGTGCAGGTGGTGCCCGCCGACAGCACGACGTCGTCCGGCACCGCGTCGATCCTGATGCGCACCGGCACGCGCTGCGCGAGGCGCACCCAGTTGAAGGTCGGGTTCACGTCGGCGACGAGGTCGCGGCTTTGCGGATTGTCGCGATCGTAGATGCCGCGCGAGATGCTTTCGACATGGCCCTTCAGCACGCCGCCGCTCATCAGCCGCATTTCCGCCTTCGCGCCGATCTTCACGCGCGGCAGCTTGGTTTCCTCGAAATAGCCGTATACCCAGAACGAATGACTGTCGACGATCGCGAGCTTGGCCGCGCCGGCCGTCGCGTAGTCGCCGCGGAACACGTTCAGGTTGGTGATGTGGCCGTCGACCGGCGCGACCACCGTGGTGCGCGCGAGGTTCAGCTTGGCGGCGTCGAGCGCGGCGAGCGCCTGCTGGTATTGCGCGTCCGCGCTGGAGGCGGTCTGGGTCGCGTTCTCGCGGTTCTCCTTCGACACGACGAGCGCGTCGAGATCGGCGCGGCGCGCGGCGTCGGCGCGCCGCATCTGCAGCTCGGCGCGCCGGGCCGCGACCGCGGCCTGCGCCTGCTCGACCGCGATCTGGTAGTGCGACGGATCGATCTGCATGATCACGTCGCCCTTGTGCACGAACTGGTTGTCGCGCACGGGCAGCGCGACCACGGCGCCCGACACGTCGGGCGCGACGTTGACGATTTCCGCGCGCACGCGGCCGTCGCGGGTCCAGGGCTCGTCCATGTAGTACACCCACAGGGTGCGCCCGATCAGGATCGCGACGATCAGGATGGCGGCTGTCGCGACGAAGCCGAAGAGTTTTCGCAGGATCATGGTTCGATTCATATCAACGATAGACGGCAAGGCTCAGGCCGCCGCAGATGCAGACGAGCAGGCTTGCGCGGAACAGCGACGGGTGCCAGACGACGCGGTAGAGCCCGGTGTGGGCAAGCAGGCGGTCGAGCGCCCAGGTCAGGATCGCGCCGATGACGAACATCAGCACGACGGTGGGCATGTAGGCGTCGAGAATGGCGATTTCGCGCGGCATCATGAGGGCGTTCCTGGTTGGGCGGGCGAAGGCGCGCCGAGCGTGGCGAGCGGCGATTCCGGATCGAGCAGCGCCGTGCGGATGAAATGCAGGTGGCTCAGGATCCGTTGCAGCCGGCGGCGCTCCTCGCGCGGCGGCTCGAAGGTGGCGAGCGCCTGCTGGGTCGAGGCGATCGCGTCGATGGTCGCCGCGAGCGCGCGGTCGAAGCGCGCGCGCGCCGGTTGCGCGTACAGCGCGGCGACCGCGTCGCGCGCGACGTCGATCGCGCGTCGCCACGGCATGGTGGCCGCGTAGCGCGGGTCGGGCGACAGGGTCGCCAGCTCGTTGCGCAGGTCGATCACGGCATTGCCGGTCTCGAGCACCGCGAACATCCAGCGCAGCGCGTCGCGCTGCGTGCCGGGCTGGTCGGCGGCGAGGCCGTGGGCCTGGAACATCAGGTCGCGCGCGCCGCTCTCGAAGCGCGTGCGCAGCCCGGCGAGGCGCGCGCGGCAGGCGGCCACGGCCTGGTGGCGCAGGTCGGCGAACAGCCGGCGCTTGAGCCAGGGTCCGGCCGGCGGGAACAGCACCGCGAACGCGACCGCCGACACCAGCATCGACAGGATCAGCGCGAGCGCGTCGTTCATGAAGCCGGTCGGATCGTAGTGGGTGACGTTCTCCGGCCCGGCGAGCGTGCAGAAGAAGATCAGGTAGCCCATGCCGTAGCCCGCGAGCTTCGGCCGCACCGACATGAAGATGCCGATCGACAGGAACGGCACGAGCGCCGCGCACAGCATCACGAAGCCGTCGATGTGCGGATACACGCCGAACATCAGCAGCAGGCCCATGAGCACCGCGAGGGTGGTGCCGAAGCCCATCTGCGCGGACATGCGGGTCGGGTGCGGCGTCGACGAGGCCAGCGCGCATACGGCCGCCGCGTTCAGCACGAGCATCACGCCGCTCGGCCACGCGGTCGCGATCCAGAACCAGCCGAGCACGAGCACCACGATCGCGGTGCGCACGCCGGCGATCAGCGCGGCCGTCGGATTGGTGCGCGGCTCGTAGCGCTCGATCCAGCGTTCGCGCTCGTGGCTGCTGCTCGCGAGCGACGCATAGGTGGCCGAGTACGCGTGCAGGTCGGCGATGAAGCGGTACAGCAGCTCGGACGCGGTATCGAAGTCGAGCAGCGGGAACGCGGGATCGTTCTCGTGTCCGGCGCGCGTCGCGCGGATCCGGCGCGGCAGCGCGTCGCGATAGGCGAGCAGCTGCGCGGCGACCCGCGCGGCGTCGGCCGACGAGCGCACCGGCTCGCCCTCCGGGCTCAGCAGCGGCGCGATCTCGCGGAAGTACGGTTCGATCGCGGCGACGGCCTGCGCGCTCGCGGCGTGCAGCCGGTTCATCAACTGGTGCAGTGCGTGGAAGCGGCTCGACGCGGTCATGAACTCGCTGTTCAGGCGCGCGAGCCGGCCGCTGCGCATGCGGGTGTCGGGATTCTCGAACACGGCCATGCTGCGCGCGGCCTCGAAGCCGACCACGTCGGCCACGAAGCGCGTGTGCACGCGTTCGATGCGCGCGCGATCCATGTCGCCGGCCAGCGCGGCCGCGACGTAGTCGACGAAGCCCGTGAAGCGCTGGCGCACCGTGGTGCGCATCTGCTCGCCCGTGTACTGCGGGAAGATCAGCGCGCTGATCACGCCCGCCGACAGGATGCCGACCGTGATCTCGGAGACGCGCGTCATCGCGGTCATGAACGCGCCGTCCGGGTGTTGCGACGCGGGCAGGCCGATCAGCGCGGCGGTGTAGCCCGCGAGCAGGAAGCCGTAGCTGCGGAAGTTGCGGTTGCGCGCGGCGCCCGCCGTGCACAGCGCGATCCACAGCGCGAGCGAGATCAGGAACAGCACCGGCTGCTGCGGGAACAGGCCGACCAGCGTGAGCGTCGCCGTCAGTCCCACGAAGGTGCCGACCAGCCGATAGAAGCTCTTCGCGAACACCGCGCCGCTTTGCGGCTGCATCACGATGAACACGGTCGTCATCGCGGTCTTCGGCGCGGACAGGTCGAGCGCCATCGAGACGCCCAGCGCGAGAAACGCGGCCGCGAGCGCCTTGGCCAGGTAGATCCAGGCGTGCCCGTCGGTGCGCGCCCAATCGGCGGCGGCCGTGACGAACGCGGCGAACGGCGACGGGCGGGAGGCGGTGGAAGCGGACATGGCGGCCTCGTATCAGCGGCGCGTCGCCGGCGCGGCGGAAGCGGGCAAGGCGGCGTCGCGCGGCGCGTCCTCGGGCGCGTCGAGCCCGCCGCCGAGCGCGGCCATCAGCGACGCATGCGCGGCGAGCCGCTCGGCGTCGATCCGGGTCCGGGTGTCCTGCGCGCGCAGCAGCTGGCTTTGCGCGACCAGCACGTTCACGTAGTCGGTGAGCCCGCGCCGGAACCCTTCGCGCGACAGATCGTAGGAGCGCTGCGTGAGCGTGACCGAGCGGCCGGCGTCCTTCTGCTGGGTGTCGAGCGAGCGGATCCGCACGACGTTGTCGGCGATGTCCTTGAGCGCGCCGACGAGCGTCTGGTTGTAATGCTCGACCGCCTGGTCGTAGCCCGCCGCGGCCGCGCCGAGCTGTGCGCGCAGCCGGCCGCCCTCGAAGATCGGCAGCGTCAGCGCGGGGCCGGCCGACCAGCCGCCGTTCATCGCGCGCAGGAAGTCGGCGAACGGCGCGGTGACGCCGAAGCCGCCCATCGACGCGACGAGGTTGATGTTCGGATAGAAGTCGGCCTTGGCGACGTCGATGCCGCGGGCCTGGGCGTCGACGAGCCAGCGCGCGGCGACCACGTCCGGGCGGCGTCCGATCAGCTCGGCGGGCAGCGCGGACGGCAGGCCGGCCGGCGCGTCGAGCGCGAGGGCGGGGCGCGCGAGCGCCGCACCCGCGCCGGGGCCCTTGCCGGCGAGCGCGGCGAGTTGGTGGCGGCCGAGCGCGATCGCTTCCTCGTAGGTGTCGATCTGCCGTTCGTAGTCGGGCAGCGTGGCTTCCGCCTGGCTCACGTCGAGCTGCGTGCCGAGGCCTGCGATCAGGCGCTTGCGGGCGAGCTCGGCCAGCTCGTGCTGGCGCTCGTAGGTCGCATGCGCGATGTCGAGCAGCGCGAAGTTCATCGACAGGCTGATGTAGGTGCGCACGACATTGGTTTCCAGTTCGAGCCGGGCCGCGCGTTCGTCGGCGGCGCGCGCGCGGGCGACGTCGACCGCGCGTTCCGCGGTGTTCCGGTCCTTGCCCCACAGGTCGAGGTGGTACGACAGGCTCAGGGTGCCGGTGTTGTTCCAGGTATCGGCGTTGGCGAGCGGGCCGGGGCCGTAGTACACGTTGTCCGGCCAGTGCTGGCGGGCCAGCGACAGCGCGCCGTTCAGCTGCGGCAGCTCGTCCGCGTGGGCGGCGCGCGCCATCGACTGCGCCTCGCGCACGCGCGCCTGCGCGGCCGCGAGCGACGGGCTGCCGGCCTGGGCGGCGGCGACCCACGCGTCGAGCTGCGGATCGCGATAGGCGCGCCACCAGTCGGACGCGGGCCAGCCCGCGTCGCGGTTCGCCGCCTGGATCGCGGTGCCGGCGTCGAGCGCGGCGGGATCGATCTGCTTGGCTTGCGGTGCAATTCCGCCCATGCTCGCGCAACCGGCGATTGTCAATGAAATTGCAAGAACCGCGAGTGCAAACGTCCCTCTTGTTGCCGGAGACCGCACGATTTTCTCCCTTTCGGATAAAGATAACTCGGTGTCGATTATATTTTTGCGGGTATTGTTGGATAAATAGGCCGATATGAAACGCATTTTTACAGAACACGAGATAATATTCATTGTTCTTCGTGCAACAATCGGCGCTGATTCAATAGGGAAAGAGCATGGATACGCTACAAAACATGCGGGTGTTCGTGCGCGTGGTGGAGGCGGGGAGCTTCACCGCCGCGGCGCAGCAGCTCAATTCGACGACGGCCTACACGTCGCGCGCGGTGTCGGATCTCGAATCCCACCTGCGCACCCGCCTGTTGAACCGCACCACGCGCCGCATCGCGCTGACCGAGGCGGGCGAGCGCTACCTGCAGCGCTGCGAGCAGATCCTCGCGTACGTCGACCAGGCGGAAGCCGAGGCGGGCGACGCGCATGCGCGCCCGTCGGGCAAGCTGAAGGTGCATTGCATGACGAGCCTGGGCCAGCATTACGCGGTGCCGGCGATCTCGCGCTACCGCGAGCGCTATCCGGATGTGCACGTCGAGCTGACGCTCGCGCAGCGGATGCCGGACCTGCTGGACGAGGGCTACGACGTCGCGTTGATCGTCGACCAGGATCTGCCCGATTCGGGGCTCGTGTCGCAGCGGCTCGCGACGACCTTCAGCGTCGCATGCGCGTCGCCCGGCTATCTGGCGCGCTATGGCGTACCGCAGCGGCCGCAGGATTTGTCCGGGCACGTGTGCCTGGGGATGGTCGCGCCGGGCATGCACTGGGCCGAGTGGAAGCTCACCGGCCCGCACGGCGAGGAAACCGTGTCGCTGGCCTCGCCGCCGTTTCGCGTCAATGTCGCGGAGGCGCTGGCCGCCGCGGTGCGCGAGGGGATGGGCATCGGCGTGCTGCCGCTCTACTCGGCGATCGCCGGGTTCAAGCACGGCGACTTCGCCTGGGTGATGCCCGAGTACCGGTCGCACGTGATGAACATCTACGCGCTCTATCCGTCGCGGCAGTACCTGGACGCGAAGATCCGCACCTGGGTCGACTTCCTGCGCGAGGAACTGCCGGCGACCGTCGATGCCGACGTCGCCGCGCTCCAGCAATTCGCGCGCACGACCTGAGCGCGGCGCGCGGCATCTGACGAAATTTGTCGCCGGCGCAACATTTTTTTACCTTTGTGTCGCGCTGAGTTTGCTACTGTCTGATCAACGTGATTGGCTGAATCGGATGGAACCGGGAGAACGATGATGAACCTGCATTTGCTGATGGGATTGGGCGTGCTGCTGGGCGTGGTGGGCGTGGCGGTGTCGCGCGATCTGCTGCGCAGGATGACGAAGGCGAAGCCGCAGCCGGTGCGCGTCGAGCGCGCGCGCTGACGCGTTCAGTCGAGCGCGACGACCGTGTCCCAGGCGAACGACGGGTTCTCGCGTTCGCCGGTGCGGCGGTGCAGGTAGCCGCGCGGATTGCAGACGACCCGGGTGCCGCCCGGCGTCGTGTAGTCGAATGACGTATGGGTGTGGCCGTGCAGCCACAGCGCGACCGGCGCGCGCGCGAGCGCGTCGAGGTCGCTGACGAAGCCCGCCGACACCGGATCGTCCGCATAGCGCGCCGCGAGGCTCAGCCGGTGCGGCGCGTGATGCGTGACGACGATCGTGCGGCCCGCGAAGGGGCGCGCGAGTTCGGCCTCCAGCCAGGCGCGCGCGGTGCGATGCAGCGCGATCGCGTCGTCCGGCGCGAAGTCGCGCGGCACGCCGTGCGGCCAGTCCACCTGAATCACGCCCCTGAAATCGAGCATGACCTTGCGCGCGGCGTCGCACGCCGCGGCGGTGTCGCCGAACAGCGCGAAATCGCTCCACAGCGTCGTGCCGAGCACGCGGAACCGGCCGTCGGGATCGACGAAGGTCGCGTTGTTCAGGTAGTGCACGTGATCGAGCGCCTGCGCGGTGTCGCGCATCGCGGCCTCGAGCGCGCCGAATTCGCCGTCGTAGTACTCGTGATTGCCGGGGACGTAGACGACCGGGGTCGCCGGATCGAAGGTCTCGGCCGCCCACCGCAAGCCTTCCGCATGATTGTGAATGTCGCCCGCGAGCACGACGAGGTCGGCTTGCGCGTACGGGATCGCGTCGGGCGCATTGCCTTCGAGATGCAGGTCGGACAGCACGCGGATTTTCACGGTCGGACTCCTCGCGCGGCTAGCGCAGCACCTTGCCGGGGTTCATCAGGTTGAGCGGATCGAGCGCGCCTTTCAGCGTGCGCATCAGCCCGATCTCGACCGCCGACTTGTAGCGTTGCGCGTCGTCGATCTTCAGCTGGCCGATGCCGTGCTCGGCGCTGATCGTGCCGCGGTGGCGGTGCACGTTCTCATAGACGACCTGGTTGATCGGCGCCTGGCAGTCGGCGAGAAAGCGCTTCGCGTCTCCGCCTTCGGGCGTCTGCACGTTGTAGTGCAGATTGCCGTCGCCGAGGTGGCCGAAGGTCACCATCCGCGCGCCGGGCGCGACCTGCTGGATCGCCGCGTCGGTCTCGTCGATGAAGCGGGCGATCGACGAGATCGGTACCGCGATGTCGTGCTTGATGTTGAGCCCCTCGTCGGCCTGCGCGAGCGGGATGTGCTCGCGCAGGTCCCAGAACGCGCGCGATTGCGCGAGGTTCTCGGCGACCACCGCGTCGACCACCTGGCCGGCCTCGAAGGCCTCTTCCATCAACGTCTCGAACAGCGCGCGCGCATGCGCCTCGCTTTCGTTGTCGGACAGTTCGAGCAGCACGGTCTGCGGATGCGCGTGCTCGAACGGATAGCGCAGCTGCGGATAGTGCTTGCCGACCAGCTTCATGCAGAAATCGGACATCAGCTCGAAGCCCGTCAGCAGCGGGCCTGCCGCGCGTTGCGCGAGCGCGAGGAAATCGAGGGCCGCATGCGGCGAGTCGAGCGCGGCGAGCGCCGTCACCTGGGCGGCGGGGCGCGGGTGCAGCTTCATCACGGCCGCGGTGATGATGCCGAGCGTGCCTTCCGCGCCGATGAACAGATCGCGCAGGTCGTAGCCGGTGTTGTCCTTGCGCAAGCCGCGCAGGCCGTCCCAGATCTCGCCCTGCGGCGTCACCACCTCGAGCCCGAGGCACAGCTCGCGCGCGTTGCCGTAGCGCAGCACCGCGGTGCCGCCGGCGTTGGTCGCGAGATTGCCGCCGATCGTGCAGCTGCCTTCCGCCGCGAGGCTCAGCGCGAACAGGCGTTCCGCCTCGCGGGCGCGCGCCTGGACCTCGGCGAGGATCACGCCCGCCTCGACGGTGATCGTGTTGTTGTGCGGATCGAGCGCGCGCACGCGGTTCAGCCGCGCGACGCTCAGCACCGCCTGCGCGCCGCTCGCATCGGGCGTGGCGCCGCCCGCGAGCCCGGTGTTGCCGCCTTGCGGCACGAGCGCGACGCGGTGCGCGACGGCGAGCTTCACGAGCGCCGCCACTTCCTCGGTCGTGGCGGGCCGCAGCACCGCGCACGCCGCGCCCTGGTAGCGGCGGCGCCAATCGGTGAGGAACGGCGCGGTGTCGTGCGGGTCGGTCAGCACGTGGTCGGCGCCGATGGCCTGGCGGCAGGCGTCGAGGAAGGCGGAGGCGGTCATGACGGTCAGGAGCGGGAGGGTCGGGAACGATCGCGCGCGCGTTGCTTGGCCGCGCGCTTGAACGGCGCGACGTAGGCGAGCGCGGCGGCGAAAAAGCCGAGGGCGAGCGCGGTTTCGAGCCAGCCGAGCGTCGCGGACAGGCCCGTATCGGTCATGCCGCGCACGATCCCTTCGGCAAGATAGACCAGAATCAGCATCGACGCCCACTGCAGGGTATACACGCTGCGGCGCCAGACGCCGGGCAGCGCGAGCGCGAGCGGCACCGCCTTCAGCATCAGCGCGGAGCCGCCCGGGCGCAGCGGCGCGAGCCAGATCTCCCAGGCGACTGACAGCGCGATCAGCGCGGCGAGCAGGGCCGCCGCGGCGAGGGCGAGACCGGGACGCGCGGCGGCGGGTGGGGGCGCGGCGCTCACGACGCGGCGCTCAACTGCAGCGCGGCGCGCGCGAGTCGCGCGCCGAGCGCGGCGGCGAGGGTCTTTTCGTCGGCCGAGATGCCCGACTGATGCGCGCGCGAAAAGTGCGACGCGCCATACGGGGTGCCGCCCGTCTGGGTCGTGGCGAGCGTGCTTTCGGTGTACGGGATGCCGACGATCAGCATGCCGTGATGGAGCAGGGGCAGCATCATCGACAGCAGGGTCGATTCCTGGCCGCCATGCAGGCTGCCGGTCGAGGTGAACACGCAGCCGGGCTTGCCGGCGAGCGCGCCGGACAGCCACTGCGGCGTGGTGCCGTCGAGGAAGTACTTGAGGGACGCGGCCATGTTGCCGAAGCGCGTCGGCGAGCCGAGCGCGAGGCCCGCGCATTCCTCGAGGTCGCGCAGCTCCGCGTAGGGCGGGCCGTCGGACGGGATGTCGGGCTGCGTCGCCTCGCACACGGCGGAGACGGCCGGAACGGTGCGAATGCGCGCCTGGGCGCCGGGCACGCTGTCGATGCCGCCCGCGATCGCAAGCGCCAGCTCGCGGGTCGCGCCGTGGCGGCTGTAGTAGAGCACGAGGATGTCTTTCATAGGCCACTGGAGTGAGCGGCTATTATAGGGGCTGAAGCCGCCGCCGCGCGCGGCGGCCCGTGCCGCATCAAGCAGAAGGAGAAAGCCGTTGCCGAAGTTGAGCGTGGACCTCGACACCATCCGGCGCCTCGCGCGCTTCGCCGCGCGGCGCAGCGCCGAGGATCGCATCCCGCAGGTCGCGGGCAGCCTGACATTCACGACGATGCTCGCGCTCGTGCCGCTCGTCACGGTGGCGTTCGCGCTGTTCACCGCATTCCCGATCTTCGCGTCGTTCCAGAATTCGCTGCAGGGTTTCCTCGCCGATCACCTGATGCCCGCGCAGTTCAACAACCAGATCTTCAAGTATCTGAACCAGTTCGCCTCGAAGGCGAAAGGGCTGACGACGGCGGGGATCATCGTGCTCGTGGTGACCGCGGTGATGACGATGATGACGGTCGAGTCGGCGTTCAACGTGATCTGGCGCGTGCGCAAGCCGCGCCCGTTCGCGCAGCGGGTGCTCGCCTACTGGGCGCTGATCACGCTCGGGCCGCTGCTGTTCGGCGTGAGCCTGTCGATCTCGTCCTATCTGTTCACGAAATCGCTCGCGTTCGCGGGCACCTCGACCACGCCGCCCGTCTTCGAATGGATGCTGACGGCCGCGTCGCTGCCCTTGACGGTGCTCGCGTTCACGCTGCTCTACGTGTACCTGCCGAACTGCGCGGTCGCGTGGCGCGACGCGGTGGTGGGCGGGATCTGCGCGGCGCTGGCGTTCGAACTGGCGAAGCGCGGCTTCGGCTACTACGTGCGGCGCATCCCGACCTATACCGCCGTGTACGGCGCGTTCGCGGCGGTGCCGATGTTCCTGCTGTGGATGTACCTGAGCTGGTTCATCGCGCTGGGCGGCGCGATGATCGCGTCGGCGCTGCCGGCGATCCGGATCGGGCAGTTCCACCGGATCCGCTATCCGGGCAGCGACCTGCTCGACTCGCTCGAACTGCTGGCGCGCCTGTCCGATGCGCGCGACGCGGGGCGCGCCGGCCACACGGCCGCGCGGCTCGCGCTGATGGTGCGCTGCGACATGGAAACCGCGCAACGGCTGCTGGCGACGATGGAGGAGCGGGAATGGGTCGCGCGCCTGCAGAACGAGCGGGACGCCGCGCCGCGCTACGTGTTGCTGGTGAACCCGGCGGAATTGAGCGTGGCGGACCTGTTCGACGTGATGGTGGTCGATCGGGGCGAGCTGGTGTATCAGTTGCAGCGCAGCAAAACACCGTTTGACCAGGCGCTGCTGCTGGATGCGCTCGCGAGCGACCGGCTGGCGGTGCCGCTCGCGACCTTGCTGGCGAGCCGTCGGGCGGCCGCGGCGACGGACGCCGAGGGCGCGGCCGGGGCGGATCCCGCCGTGCGGCCGGATCCGGCGGCCTGAGGCGGTGGGCGAGGGGGCTAGATCGCGATCTTGCCGGTGCAGATGTCCTTGAACATCACCCAGTCGCCCATCAGGCTGTAGAAAGGATGGCGGAAGGTGGCGGGGCGGTTCTTCTCGAAGAAGAAGTGACCGATCCACGCGAACCCGTAGCCGCAGACGACCGCGGCGGGCAGCCACAGCCAGTTGTCCATCGCGAGCGCCATCGCGACGCAGCCGATCACGCCGAGCGAGCCGATGAAATGCAGCCGGCGGCAGGTGACGTTGCGATGCTCGCCCAGGTAGAACGGGTAGAACTCCGAGAAACTCGCGAACCGCTCGGTGGGGGCGGGGTGGGCCATGGCGATCTCCTTGGGCGCGATGCGTCGCAAATGGTACGCGCGTGCTTTCCCATTGTGCGGCGGCGAGGCGGCATCCGCAACCGGCCGTCCGCAACCGGCCGTCCGCAACCGGCCGTCCGACACCGGCCCCCCGCAACCGGCCCTCCGCAACCGGCCATCTTCCGCACGGCCATGCGCTTTCCTTTTAACAGGCTTTCCGCTAGGATCGGAAGCCAGTTATGCATGAATGCACTAGGGGACAACGATGCGCGTCAGCGACATTCTCAAAGTCAAGGGCAATACGCTGTTTACCGTGACGCCCGATACGCCGTTGCGCGATGCGGTCGACACGATGGCGGAGCACGATATCGGCTCGCTCGTGGTGATGGAGTACGGCGATCTCGTCGGCATGCTCACGTTTCGCGAGATCATCCTGCGCCTGAAGGACAACGGCGGCGCGATCGGCGACGCCCAGGTCCGCAAGCTCATGGACGAGCCGCTCACCTGTACGCCGGAAACCGACGTCAACGAAGTGCGGCGGATGATGCTGGAGCGCCACGCGCGCTACATGCCGGTGCTCGACAAGCGGGTGCTGATGGGCGTGATCTCGTTCTACGACGTCGCGAAGACGGTGGTGGAGGCGCAGAGCTTCGAGAACCGCATGTTGAAGGCGTATATCCGCGATTGGCCGGAGCCCGAGGACGAGGTCCACAAGCCGCTTCCCACCTGAAGCCCGCGGGCCCGCCCGCCCATCCCTGAAACAGACCAACGTGCGCGATCGCATGGCAGCGGGCCGCGGCGTTCTTGCGCATGAGTGATCACACTTCCGTTTCCGCCGCGCGTCGCGATGCGCGGCGGCCGCACGCGTCGCAGTTCGATCTGCTGCGCGAGCGTCGCTTCGCGCCGTTTTTCCTGACGCAGTTCTTCGGCGCGCTCAACGACAATGTCTTCAAGATCGGCTTCACGTCGCTCGTCACCTACCATACGGCCCGCTTCAGCGGCGTCGATGCGAAGACCGCCGCGTTCCTGATCTCCGCGATCTTCATCCTGCCGTTCGTGCTGTTCTCGGCGACCTCCGGCCAGATCGCCGACAAATACGACAAGGCGCGCCTCACGCGCTTCGTCAAGAGCTTCGAGATCGCGTTGATGCTGGTCGGCGCGGCGGGGTTCGTCACGCATGCCGCGCCGCTGCTCTATCTGTGCACGTTCATGATGGGCATGCATTCGACGCTGTTCGGGCCGGTCAAGTACTCGTACCTGCCGCAGCACCTCGACGACCGCGAGCTGGTGGGCGGCAACGGCCTCGTCGAGATGGGCACCTTCGTCGCGATCCTGATCGGCACGCTCATCGGCGGCGCGGCGGCCGGGATCGACGGGCGCGGCGAGGTGCTGCTCGCCGCGAGCTGCGTCGTGATTGCGGTCATCGGCCGGCTGGTCGCGTCGCGCGTACCGCCGACGCCGGCGCCGCAGCCCGACCTCGTGATCAACTGGAATCCCGTGTCCGAGACCTGGCGCAACCTGCGGCTCGCGGCCGGCAACCGCACGGTGTTCCTGAGCCTGCTCGGCATCTCGTGGCTGTGGTTCGTCGGCGCGACCTTCCTGACCTCGTTCTTCAATTTCGCGAAGGACGTGCTGTCCGCGAATCCGGACGTCGTCACGGTGCTGCTCGCCACCTTTTCGCTCGGCATCGGCATCGGTTCGCTGCTGTGCGAGAAGCTGTCGCGCCGGCGCGTCGAGATCGGGCTCGTGCCGCTCGGCTCGCTCGGCATCAGCGCGTTCGCGATCGAGCTGTACTTCGCGAGCCACGCGCTGCCCGTGCGCGATCACCTGCTGGGCGTCGGCGAATTCCTCGCGGATCTCGCCCACTGGCGGATCCTCGTCGACCTGTTCCTGCTCGCGATGTTCGGCGGCTTCTACAGCGTGCCGCTCTACGCGTTGATCCAGAGCCGCAGTGCCCCGACCCATCGCGCGCGGATCATCGCCGCGAACAACATCCTCAACGCGCTGTTCATGATCGTCTCGGCGTTGCTCGCGATGCTGCTCACCAAGGCGGGCGTCGGCATTCCGGGGCTGTTCCTCGTGACCGGGCTGCTCAACGTCGTGGTCGCGTCGTACATCTATCTGCTCGTGCCGGAATTCCTGCTGCGCTTCCTCGCGTGGGTGCTCGTGCACACGTTCTACCGGGTGCGCACCGTCCACGCGGAGCGGATTCCGGAAACCGGCGCGGCGCTGCTCGTGTGCAACCACGTCAGCTACGTCGACGCGCTCGTGATCGCGGCGGCGAGCCCGCGGCCGATCCGCTTCGTGATGGATCACCGGATCTTCTCGACGCCGTTCGCGAGCTGGGTGTTCCGCCATGCGAAGGCGATCCCGATCGCGCCGCGCCACGAGGATCCGGCGTTGCTCGAGCGCGCCTATGATGCGTGCGCGGCGGCGCTGGCCGAGGGCGAGCTCGTCTGCATCTTCCCGGAAGGCAAGCTGACCCGCACGGGCGACATCAACCCGTTCCACCGCGGCGTGACCGAGATCCTGCGGCGCGCGAGCGTGCCCGTCGTGCCGATGGCGCTGCGCGGGCTGTGGGGCAGCGTGTTCTCGCGCGATCAGGGCGCGGAGCTGCCGCGCCCGATCGCGCGCGGCGTGATGAGCCGGCTGACGCTGGCCGTCGGCGAGCCGTTGAGCGCCGCTGCGGCGACGCCGGAGGCGTTGCAGGCGGCGGTGACCGAGCTGCGCGGCGTGCGCAAGTAGCGCGGGCCGCCCGCCCAGCCCCGCCCACCGCGGTTTCCCGCACCGGGCGGGGCCGCTGGCATAATGGCGGTTTCCCCGTATTTCTTTTTTGGACGGCTCCCATGTCCGGCAATACCCTCGGTACGCTTTTCACTGTCACGACCTTCGGCGAATCGCACGGTCCCGCGATCGGCTGCGTGATCGACGGCTGTCCGCCGGGACTCGCGCTGACCGAGGCGGACGTGCAGTTCGAACTCGATCGCCGCAAGCCGGGCACCTCGCGCCATGTCACGCAGCGCCAGGAACCCGACCACGTCGAGATCCTGTCCGGCGTGTTCGAGGGCGTGACGACCGGCGCGCCGATCGCGCTGCTGATCCGCAACACCGACCAGCGCAGCAAGGACTACGGCAACATCGCCGAGTCGTTCCGCCCCGGTCACGCCGACTACACGTACTGGCAGAAATACGGTATCCGCGATTACCGCGGCGGCGGCCGTTCGTCGGCGCGCCTGACGGCGCCCGTCGTCGGCGCAGGCGCGATCGCGAAGAAGTGGCTGCGCGAGCGCTTCGGCGTCGAGGTGCGCGGCTACATGAGCGCGCTGGGCGAGATCGACGTGCCATTCGTAGACTGGGCACACGTGCGCGAGAACCCGTTCTTCGCGCCGAACGCCGAGATCGTGCCGGCGCTCGAGGACTACATGGACGCCCTGCGCAAGGACGGCGACTCGATCGGCGCGCGGATCAACGTGGTCGCGTCGGGCGTGCCCGTCGGCTGGGGCGAGCCGCTGTTCGACCGGCTCGACGCCGACATCGCGCATGCGATGATGGGCATCAACGCCGTGAAGGGCGTCGAGATCGGCGCGGGCTTCGCGAGCGTCGCGCAGCGCGGCTCCGAGCATGGCGACGAACTCACCCCGGACGGCTTCGTCACCAATCACGCGGGCGGGGTGCTGGGCGGGATTTCGAGCGGCCAGGACGTCACAGTGTCGATCGCGATCAAGCCGACGTCGAGCATCCGCACGCCGCGCCGCTCGATCACGAAGGCGGGCGAGCCTGCCGTCGTCGAGACCTTCGGGCGGCATGATCCGTGCGTCGGGATCCGCGCGACGCCGATCGCGGAGGCGATGCTCGCGCTGGTGCTGATCGACCATGCGCTGCGCCACCGCGGGCAATGCGGCGACGTGTCGACCACGACGCCGAAGATCGCCGCCCGCGCGGGCTGACGGCCGGCGAGGCGCGGGATGCCGGGCGCGCCGGACGATCCGCTTGCCGCGCTGCGCGCGCGCACGGCGTGCGCCGATGCCGGCGCGCAGGACTGGCTCGCGCTCGGTCGCGCACTGCTGAGCACGCCGGGCGACCGCTGGCAGGCGGCGCTCGATGCGTTGCTGGCCGCGTACCGCCTTGATCCGGCGCTGGATTCTCCCCATCTGCTGACGGCGATCGCGCAGCTTGGCTTCAAGCTGCGCGCGTGGCCGCTCGTCGACGACGCGACGTCGCGCCTGCTGGCCGACGATCCGCGCGACGGGAATGCGCTCGTGTGGCGCGCGGCGTCATGCGAGGCGCGTGGTGACCTCGACGCGGCCGAACGCTTGCTGCGAGAGGCGGCGGCGAACGTGCCCGACAACACCGTGGTGATGCACAAGCTGGCGCTGTGCGTGAAGGAACAGGCGCGTTTCGACGAGGCGCATGCCTGGTTCGCGCGCGCCCGCGCGCTGGACGGCGCGAATCCCTACCTGCGTTTCGACCATGCCGAACTGGCGCTGCGCGCCGGCGACTTCGCGCGCGGCTGGTGCGATTACGAGGCGCGCTTGGCGTTGCCGGGCGAGGCGCCGCCCGCCCGCGCGGCGCTGGCCGCCGTCAGCGCATACTGGCGCGGCGAGCCGCTCGCGGGCCGGACGCTCGTGGTGTTCGCCGAGCAGGGGCATGGCGATTGCCTGTGGGCCGCGCGTTTCCTGCCGCGGCTGGCGGAACGCGTGCGCGGCGAGGGCGGCCGGCTGATCGTCGGCTATGACGGGCCGTTGCGCGGTCTGCTGTCGCGCGCGCTGCCGGTGGAGGTCGTGCTGGAAACCGCCATGCTCACCCGGCCCGATTTCCACTGCGGCTTGATGAGCCTGCCGCTGCGGCTCGGCATCGATGATCCGTCGGCATGGGGCCGCCCTTATCTGCGCGCGGAGGCCGGCGCGGTTGCCGGCTGGCGCGCCTGGGTCGACGCGCGAGCGGCGGGCCGGCGGCGGGTCGGCATCGTGTGGAACGGCGACCCGCGCCATGTCCGCGATGCGCGTCGCTCGATCCCCGCCGAGCAATTCGCCACGCTGCTGACGGTGCCGGGCATCGCGTATTTCGCGCTGTCGCCGGGACGGGGCGACACGCTGGCCGCCTGGCGCGCGCACGGTATCGCGATCGAGGATCCGATGCAAGGATTCGCGGCGGATTTCGATGCTGTCGCGGCGTTGGCGATGAATCTCGACCTGGTGGTGACGGTCGACAGTGGTCCTGCGCATCTGGCGGGCGCGCTCGGCGTGCCGACCTGCCTGATGATCGATCGCGTATCCGCGTGGTTCTGGCAGGACGCGCGCGAGGCCGCGCCGTGGTATGACGCGATCCGGCTGTATCGGCAGGAGCGGGTGGGTGCGTGGGCGCCGGTACTCGCGCAGGTGCGCGAACGGCTCGTGAATTTGACGGGCGGCTGAAGGCGGGCCGCCGCGAAGGGGGATGGCCCGCTCGGGAGCGGACCAGCGGCTGCATTACATGTTCGGATAATTCGGTCCGCCGCCGCCCTCGGGGGTGACCCAGACGATGTTCTGGGTCGGGTCCTTGATGTCGCAGGTCTTGCAGTGCACGCAGTTCTGCGCGTTGATCACGAGGCGCTCCGCGCCGTCGTCGGCCTTCACGAACTCGTACACCGCCGCCGGGCAGAAACGCGCCTCCGGGCCCGCGTACACGTGCAGGTTCACGTCCACCGGCACCTTCGGATCCTTGAGCGTCAGGTGCGCCGGCTGGTTCTCCTCGTGGTTCGTGTTCGAGATGAACACCGACGACAGCCGGTCGAACGTCAGCTTGCCGTCCGGCTTCGGATACTGGATCGGCTCGCATTGCGACGCCGGCTTCAGCATCTCGTGATCCGCGTGCTGGTGATGCAGCGTCCACGGCACGTTGCCGCCCAGCACCTTCTGTTCGAGTCCGACCATCGCCGTGCCCAGGTACAACCCCTTGCTCATCCACTGCTTGAAGTTGCGCGCGCGGTGCAGCTCCGTGTGCAGCCACGACTGCTTGAAGGCATCCGGATACGCATTCAGCTCGTCGCCCTGGCGGCCCGCCTGCGCCGCGTCGAACGCCGCGTCGGCCGCCAGCATCCCGGTCTTGATCGCCGCATGGCTGCCCTTGATCCGCGCCGCGTTCAGGAAGCCCGCGTCGTCGCCCACCAGCGCGCCGCCCGGGAACACCGTCTTCGGCAGCGACAGCAGCCCGCCCGCCGTGATCGCGCGCGCGCCGTACGACACCCGCTTGCCGCCTTCGAGGAACTGGCGGATCGCCGGATGGGTCTTGTAGCGCTGGAATTCCTCGAACGGCGACAGGTACGGGTTCGTGTAGCCGAGCCCGACGATGAAGCCGACCACCACCTGATTGTTGTCCATGTGGTACAGGAACGAGCCGCCGTAGGTGTCGCGCTTGAGCGGCCAGCCCGCCGTGTGCATCACGAGGCCCGGCTTGTGCTTCGCGGGATCGATTTCCCACAGTTCCTTGATGCCGATCCCGTACGACTGCGGCTCGCTGTTCGCATTGAGCTTGAAGCGCTCCATCAGCTGACGGCCCAGGTGCCCGCGCGCGCCTTCGCAAAACAGCGTGTACTTCGCGTGCAGCTCCATGCCGAGCTGGAAGTTCTCGGTCGGTTCGCCGTCCTTGCCGACGCCGAGGTTGCCGGTCGCGACGCCCTTGACCGAACCGTCCTCGTTGTAGAGGATTTCCGCGGCCGGGAAGCCCGGGAAGATCTCCACGCCCAACGCTTCCGCCTGCTGGCCGAGCCAGCGCGTGACGTTGCCGAGGCTGATCACGTAGTTGCCTTCGTTCTTGAAGTTGTCCGGCAGCGCCCAGTGCGGCACCGACTTCACGCCGGTTTCGGTCAGGAACAGGAAGCGGTCTTCCGTGACCGGCACGTTGAGCGGCGCGCCCTGCGCCTGCCAGTCGGGGAACAGTTCGGTCAGCGCGCGCGGATCCATCACCGCGCCCGACAGGATGTGCGCGCCGATCTCCGACCCCTTCTCCAGCACGCACACCCCGATCTCCGCGCCTTTCTCGGCGGCGCGCTGCTTGAGCCGGATCGCCGCCGACAGCCCGGCGGGGCCGCCGCCAACGATCACGACGTCATATTCCATCGATTCGCGCGGACCATATTGCTCGATGAGGCTTGCGGGGGTCATGGAGATTCCTCTAACCGTTAGAATGCTTTTATTCGGGAGCGTATTGTCCGCGAAATAAAACGCTTGCCGCAACCGGACGCGGCTAGATTAGCACGATCGTTCTATTTGTGTGATAAGGTGGCCGCGCGCGGGCGCTCGGCCTGGCGTCGTCAAGGAAAGGAACTGGCTATGGGTCGTTCGATCAATCTGGAAGGCAAGGTGGCGATGGTGACGGGCGCGTCGAGCGGGCTCGGCCAGCGCTTCGCGCAGGTGCTGTCGCAGGCGGGCGCGAAGGTCGTGCTGGCGAGCCGGCGCGTCGAGCGGCTCAAGGAATTGCGCGCGCAGATCGAGGCCGAGGGCGGCGCCGCGCACGTGGTGTCGCTCGACGTGACCGATTGCCAGAGCATCAAGGCGGCCGTCGCGCATGCGGAAACCGAGGCCGGCATGATCGATATCCTGGTCAACAATTCCGGCGTCTCGAAGCGGCAGAAGCTGGTCGACGTGACCCCCGCCGATTTCGAATCCGTGTTCGACACCAACACCCGCGGCGCTTTCTTCGTCGCGCAGGAAGTGGCGAAGCGCATGATGATGCGCGGCAAGGGCAACGGCAAGCCGGGCTGCCGGATCATCAACATCGCGTCGGTGGCGGGGCTGCGCCCGTTGTCGCAGATCGGCCTGTACGCGATGAGCAAGGCCGCGGTCGTGCACATGACCCGCGTGATGGCGCTCGAATGGGGACGCCACGGGATCAACGTCAATGCGATCTGTCCCGGCTATATCGATACCGAACTCAATCACGACCTGTGGGAAACCGAGCAGGGCCAGAAGCTGCAGTCGATGCTGCCGCGCAAGCGCCTCGGCAAGCCACAGGATCTCGACGGCCTGCTGTTGCTGCTGGCGGCCGACGAGTCCCAGTTCATCAACGGCTCGATCATCTCGGCCGACGATGGCTTCGGGCTCGCGTAAGGCAGCGTGACACCCGCAAGAAGATTCCAATGAGCGATTACACCCACGTTTTTGAAATGTCGATGCCGATCCGCTGGGGCGACATGGACGCCTTCGGCCATGTGAACAACACGGTCTATTTCCGTTACATGGAGCAGGTCCGGATCTCGTGGTTCGAGCAGCTCGGCGTGGCGGGCGGCAACGGCGAAGGGCAGGGGCCCGTGATCGTCAATGCGTCGATGGAGTTCCTGAAGCAATTGCACTATCCGGGCGACATCATCGCGAAGATGTCGGTCGCGAAGCCCGGCCGCAGCAGTTTCGATACCGGCTTCGAGCTGACCCGCGCGGACGATCCCGAGCACCTGTACGCGCGCGGCAACGCGCGCTGCGTCTGGGTCGACTACGCGCTCGGCAAGTCGGTGCCGATTCCGGACCTGTTGCGCGCGACGATCGAGTCCGCGCTGCAGGTGAAGACCGCCTGAGTCCCCGCCCTGCATGTCTGCGCGTCGGCGTTCGCCGGCGCGTTTTCTTTTCTTGTGGCGCCGCGGTCGGGCGGCTGTTCCGCCAGCGTGCCCGGCGCGCGCGGCTCAGTGCCCGAGCAGGCGCTGCAGCAGCTCGGCGGTGTTGTTCGTGCCGTACTTGCGGATCAGGCGCGCGCGATAGATGTCGACGGTTCGCGAGCTGATGTCGAGCACCCGGCCGATCTGCTTGCTGGTCTTGCCGGTCGCGAGCTGCGCGGCGATCTCGCGTTCGCGCGGCGTCAGTTCCACCGCGACCCGGCGCGTCGCGCTCAGATCCTCGAAGGTCCATACGCCCGCCGCGAGCGGCGCAGTGCGGTCGAGCGCGCGGCCCGTCACGTGGCACCAGAACAGCTCGCCGCTCGCGCGCTTCATGATCCGGTCGTCGGCGTAGCTGCCCTGCGCGATCATCACGGGCGGGATCCGTTCGCCGATCCGCGCGAACTCGTCGGGCGACGGGTACAACACCTGGAACGACTGGCCGATCAGGTCGGCGCGCGCGCAGCGGAAGATCGCGGCCAGTTCTTCGTTGCAGTCTTCGATGACCCGATCGCGCGACAGGACGAGGCCGATCGGCGCGAGGTGGAAGGCGGTCTGGTAATCGAGGGCGGGCATGGGATCGACGGATGCGGACGGATGGGCGCCGCCCGTGGCGGCAAACGCTTATGTACTTTTGCGTATTGTGCCGCATCCGGTCGGCATCGTACCCTTTCAGGCGGATCATGACGTCGCGGCGGGTTTCGCCGGGCGTGCTTAGAATGATGCGGCGGGTTCGTCCGGCACGCATCGCGCGAACCGGTTTGGCTGGTTTCCATAGAGGAAGGGACATACTGATGAACAAAGTCTATCCAAGCGCGGCCGTCGCGCTCGAAGGCGTGGTCCGTGACGGGCAGACCTTCGCGGTCGGCGGTTTCGGCCTGTGCGGCATTCCCGAGGCGTTGATCGCCGCGCTGCGCGACACCGGCGTGAAGGGCATCACCTGCATCAGCAACAATGCGGGCGTCGACGGGTTCGGCCTCGGGCTGCTGCTCGAAACGCGCCAGGTCAAGAAGATGATTTCGTCGTACGTGGGCGAAAACAAGGAATTCGAACGTCAATATCTGGCGGGCGAGCTCGAACTCGAGTTCACGCCGCAAGGCACGCTCGCGGAGAAGCTGCGCGCGGGCGGCGCGGGGATCCCGGCCTTCTTCACGGGCACGGGCTACGGCACGGTGATCGCGGAGGGCAAGGAAACCCGCCAGTTCGGCGATCGCCACTACGTGCTGGAGCCGTCGCTCACGGCCGACGTCGCGCTCGTGAAGGCCTGGAAGGCGGACAAGGCGGGCAACCTGATCTACCGCCGCACGGCGCGCAACTTCAACCCGGTATGCGCGATGGCGGGCAGGATCACGGTCGCGGAGGTCGAGGAGATCGTCGAGACCGGCACCTTCGATCCGGACGAGGTCCATACGCCCGGCATCTTCGTGCAACGGGTGGTGCTCAACACCACGCCGGAAAAACGTATCGAACAACGCACCGTCCGCGCGAAAGGAGAATGACATGGCTTGGAATCGTGACCAGATGGCCGCGCGCGCGGCGCGGGAGCTGCAGGACGGCTTTTATGTGAACCTCGGCATCGGCCTGCCGACGCTCGTGGCCAACCACGTCCCGTCGGACGTCGAGGTGTGGCTGCAGTCGGAGAACGGGCTGCTCGGCATCGGGCCGTTCCCGGCCGACGACGAGGTCGACGCCGACCTGATCAATGCCGGCAAGCAGACGATCACGACGCTGCCGGGTTCGTCGACGTTCTCGTCGGCGGATTCGTTCGCGATGATCCGCGGCGGTCACATCAATCTTGCGATCCTCGGCGCGATGCAGGTCAGCAGGACGGGCGATCTCGCGAACTGGATGATCCCGGGCAAGATGATCAAGGGCATGGGCGGCGCGATGGACCTGGTGGCGGGCGTGAAGCGCGTGATCGTGCTGATGGAGCACGTCGCGAAGGGCGACCAGCACAAGATCCTCGACGCATGCACGCTGCCGCTGACGGGCGTGGGCGTCGTGGACCTGATCATCACCGACCTCGGCGTGATCGAGGTGACGCCGGCGGGGCTGAAGGTGGTCGAGTTGGCCGACGGCGTGAGCGTCGACGAAATCAAGACCAAGACGGGCGCGCCGCTCGACGTGAGCGCCGTGTCTTAACCGCGTCTCGGGCCGCGCCCGGCGCGGCCGCCGAGAAGCGGCGCAACGCCCCGCATGCCTGGAATGCGGGGCGTTTTCATTGATGCGCGGCGTCGGTTGGAGGCTGGCGCATCTCACCTCCCGCCTGTCGATGCTGCGCGCCGACGATCTGCAGCGTGCGCAGCAGCAGGCCGAGGCCGCGGCGGGTATCGGCGTCGCGAACCAGCGACCAGAGCGCCCGCGCCGACGGCGCGTCGGTCCGCCGGCCGGCTTCGGCGCTGGCGATGCGCAGCGCGCCGCCCGCCGTCGAGCCGGCCGCGACGAGTTCCTCGAAGGTTCCCGCGAGCCGGCCGACGAGCGCGGGATCGGCGAAGTCGAGCAGGTCGGCGACGAGCGCGAACAGATCGACGAGCGTATCGAGACGCGGCCCGTCGACGAGCGGCTGCAGCCGGGCGAGGAGCGCATCGGCCGGCGCGTCGGCGTGGGCCGGATCGGCGGTGGCAAGGGACATGGTGACGTTCTCCGGAAACGTTGCGCGCCGGCGGTTCGCCGAGCGAGGGCGGGATTCAGGCGAGGCCGCGCGCGACCGCCCAGTAAAGGCCGCGGTTGAAGCCGTGGCGGAGCAGGCCGCCGAGGCGGGTCGGCGGCGTTGGCTGCACATCGCGGCGATAGTCGTACCAGAGCGGCATGCCCGCATCGAGACCCATTTGCGCCACCGCCTGCACCTTGCCGTCGTAGCGCGTGACCGGCGCATCGCCGAGCCGGATCTGCGCGGCGAGGTTCTCGGCGATCACGGGCGCCTGGTTGTGGCAGGCGCCGCCTGCCTTGCTGACAGGCAGGTCCACCGTATCGCCGAGCACATGCACGTTGTCGAGCCCGTGCACCTGCATCGTTTCGTGATCGGTGGGCAGCCAGCCTTCGTCGTCGGCCGCCTCCGAAATGCCGCTCGCGCGCACGACGTCGACCGCGCGAATCGGCGGCGTCGCCATCAGGATGTCGAACGGCTGCTCGGCGCCTTCCTCCGAATACGCGACACGGCGCGCGGGATCGACGCGCGCGAGGGTGAAGCCGCGCTGGTAGCGGATGCCGCGCCGTTCGAACAGCGCGGGCAAGATGTCGCAGGTGGGGCGCTGCAGGAACAGGCAATTGCGCAGCAACTGCGCGACGGTCGGATAGGTGTAGATGATCTCCACCTGATCGCGCACGCCGCGCCGGCGCAGGTAGTCGTCGAGCATCAGCGTCGTCTCGATCGGCGCGATCCCGCACTGATGCGGCACGTTGTGCGATTTCGGAAAGCTCACGGTCACGAATATCCGGCCGCGCTCGATCGCCGCGAGTCGCCGCGCGAGCTGTCGCGCGGGCGCGTACTGGTAGAAATGATCGCCGGCTTCCGCGAGCCCCTCGATGCGCTCGGGCGCGGGGACGCAGCCCGTCGCGATCACGAGATGGTCGTATGCGTGGCGTGCGCCGCCGCGCGTATGCACGCGCCGGGCGGCAAAGTCGAAATGCACGGCCGCATCGATGACGAAGTCGATTTCGGGGCGCAGCAGCGCGCGTTCGGGGCGCACGAGATCCTCGCGTAAGCAGGCGCCGAACGCGACATACATGAATGACGGCTTGTAGTAGTGGTCGGGCGAGTCGGACAGCACGGTGATCCGCACCGTGCCGTCGATGAGTTCGCGGAACAGGCGGGCGGCGAGCTGATTGGCGAGCATCGTGCCGCCGAGGCCGCCGCCGACGATCAGGATCTGTTGGGTAGTCATGGTGAGCCGCTCCTTCGAAGCATGAACCGTCGGCCGCTTCATTCCCGCCGCTGCGCGACGATGAACAGGCGCTTGAACGGGAACAGCGTCTGGCCGTCCGTCCTGCGCGGGTAGAGACCGCGCAGCCGCGGCAGGTATTGCGCGACGAAGCGCGCGTGCTCGGCTTCCCCGAGATGGTCGGTGACCGTCCGCAACCCGGAGGCGCGGATCCATTCGAACACGGGGTCGTCGCCGTCGACGACCTGCAGGTAGTCGGTTTCCCAGATGTCGATGTGGTGTGCGTGCGGGGCCAGCAAGGTGTAGTAGAACGGCGCGCTCTCGACGGGATTGCGCGCGAGCGCCATGCGCAGTTCGGGCGTGCCGAGCGCCTGTCCGGCCGGGCCGCCGGTCGCGAGCACCTCGTGCATCAGCCGATACCACGGCGTGGACCACCAGTCCGGCATGTGCAGGGCCAGGCAGCCGCCGGGCCGCACGTGATGCAGCAGACGCGGCAGCAGCGTGTCGTGATCGCCGAGGAAGTGCAGCACGGCGCTCGCGAAGATCAGGTCGGTTGTGCGCGCGGGCGCCCAACTGGCGATGTCCGCCTGCCGCCAGTCGAGTTCCGGCGCCCGGGCGCGCGCGGTGTCGAGCATGTCGAGGGAATGGTCGACGCCGCACAGGTGTGCGTCGGGCCAGCGTTCGCGTAGTGCGAGCGTCGTGTCGCCGGGGCCGCAGCCGAGATCATGGATCGAGTCGGGTGCGGCGAGCGGTATGCGCCGCAGCAGCTCGAGCGCGGGGCGCAGGCGCAGGTCCGCGTACTTCAGGTAGAGCGTCGGATCCCAATGACGGTGGCCGGGCCGGGCAAGCGTGTCGTCCCACATTGCTGGCACTCCGATGACGGGCGTGACGTACCTGTGCCGGCGGAATTCCCGTCAGCGCCGGGGCGACGCGCTAAGCATGAAATGGAATTAACTTATGAGTCAATCCCGTGAAAATCAAACCGTAGGCTGGAGGTTTTTCGCATGCCGAGGGCGGATCGGTGCAGGGGGCGGCGGGCGGAACCGGTTGATGCAATACGGCTTTGCTCAACGATGGGCGGGATGAGCGATATTGTTGGCGATCACAGTGCTTTCCTGATTGGTTCAATTCTTTGCATTGTTTCGATTTGGGTGGAATGAAAGGCGATGGCGGGGCTGCGCCGCGGCGGGTTGGCGCGCGCGACGCGCGTGCAATCAGGAGGGCGGCGGGATGTGTTTAAATCGGATCGTTGCCGTCGGCGGGCCGACCAGCAGGCGATGTCGCCCGGCCGTCTTCCCCTTCTCCTTTCCTGGGGTGTCACGATGCCTTCGTCCATTTCCCATTCCGTTTCCCCCCGCGAGCGCCGCGTCCAGTGCGCGAGCCCGGCCGGCCTGCACCGGATCGCCTATACGGAGTGGGGTGACCCGGCGAATCCGCGCGTGCTGGTCTGCGTGCATGGGCTCACGCGTTCCGGCCGCGATTTCGACCGGCTCGCGGCCGCGTTGTCGGATGCCTACCGGGTGATCTGTCCGGACGTGGCCGGTCGCGGCCGCTCGGACTGGCTCGCGGATCCGCTGCTGTATGGCGTGCCCCAGTACGCGGCCGACATGGTGACGCTGATCGCACGGCTCGACGTCGAGTCCGTCGACTGGTTCGGCACCTCGATGGGCGGCCTGATCGGCTTCGCGCTCGCCGGGCTGCCGGGCACGCCGATCGCGCGCATGATCGTCAACGATATCGGGCCGCGCATCGAGCCCGCCGCGCTCGGGCGGATCGGCGAATACGTGGGTGTCGAGCAGGCCTTCGCGACCGAACAGGAGGGGGTCGACTACCTGGCATCGCTCGCGTTGCCGTTCGGTCCGCTCACGGCCGACGACTGGCGCGAGCTGAACCGGCCGCTGCTGCGGCGGCGCGACGACGGCGCATGGGTCGCGCGCTACGATCCGCGTATCGGCGTCGCGATCCGCGCGGCGACGCCCGAGCAGACCGCGCTGGGCGAAGCGCTGCTGTGGCGTTCGCTCGAGTCGTTCGCGGGACCGCTGTTGGTGGTGCGCGGGGCGGAGTCGGACCTGCTGTCGGCGGCGACCGTCGACGAGATGGTCGCACGCGGCCGCGCGGTGACGCGGGTCGAGATCGCGGATGCAGGCCATGCGCCGGCCTTCATCAGCGCCGGGCAGATCGCGATCGCGCGCCGTTTTTTCGTCGATGACGCGGGACTCGCGTCATAATATGCAGTTCGGCGCCGCGCGGCCGGAGGCCCGCCGCGCCGTCCTTCGATCCATTATTTCTATCCGGGAATTCTCATGGCAGTTACTCGTCACCACGTCGGCCCCCGCCTGTCCGAAATCGCGATCCACAACGGCACGGTATACCTCGCCGGCCAGATCGCGGAAGACACGGCGCAGGACATCACGGGCCAGACGCGCGAAGTGCTGGGCCACGTCGACCGGCTGCTCGCGGAAGCGAACAGCGACAAGTCGCACCTGCTGTCGGTCCAGATCTTCATCTCGGACATGGTGCATTTCGCGGGCATGAACGCGGTGTGGGACGCATGGGTCGCGCAAGGCGCCACGCCGCCGCGCGCCACGGTCGAGGCGAAGCTCGCGAATCCCGCGTGCCTGGTCGAGATCGTCGTGGTCGCGGCGCAACGGAGCTGAGAGCGGTTCGCGATGACAGCATTCCGGTTGGCGGTGCGATGATCACCGATCAGACGCCTGCGACGGCCGCCGCACCTTCGTTCGACGACGTGCTGGCGTTCGTGCGCGAGCATGCGGGCGACGCGTGCCTGTCGTCGGGCGAGCGGCTCGCCGACCACGCGAGCGGCACCGCGGCGATCATGCGCACGCTGAACGTCGATCCGGAGGCGGTGCGGGCCGCGGCGCTGTTCGCGCTGACGCCGCACCTGGACGATCCGGAAAACGTGATCGCGAGCCGTTTCGGCGACGAGGTGGCGCGTCTCGTCGCCGACGTGCGCAAGCTGCTGCGGCTCGGCACCGTGAGCATGCGGGCCGCGCAGAATCTGCTGCCGGAGGCGGGCCGCGACGCGCAGGCCGCGCGCCGCGCGCAGATCGAGGCGCTGCGCAAGATGCTGCTCGCGTTCGCGCAGGACATTCGCGTGGTGCTGATCCGGCTCGCGTCGCGCCTGCAGTCGCTGCGCTACTACGCGGCCGCGAAGCTGGCGCCGCCGCCGGATGTCGCGCGCGAGACGCTCGACATCTATGCGCCGCTCGCGAACCGGCTCGGCATCTGGCAGCTGAAGTGGGAGCTGGAGGACCTCGCGTTTCGCTTCGAGGATCCGCAGACCTACAAGCGCATCGCGAAGTTGCTCGACGAGAAGCGCATCGAGCGCGAGGCCTACGTCGCGGAGGCGATCGAGCGCCTGCAGCGCGAGCTGGCGGCCGCGCAGATCCCGGCCGACGTGAGCGGCCGCCCGAAGCACATCTACAGCATCTGGCGCAAGATGCGCGGCAAGGAGCTGGATTTCTCCGAGCTGTACGACGTGCGCGCGTTCCGCGTGATCGTGCCGGACATCAAGGATTGCTACACGGTGCTCGGCATCGTCCATCACCTGTGGCAGCCGGTGCCGAAGGAGTTCGACGACTACATCTCGCGGCCGAAGCCGAACGGCTACAAGTCCCTGCATACGGTCGTGATCGGTGACGACGGGCGGGCCTTCGAGGTGCAGATCCGCACGCAGGAGATGCATCGCTTCGCCGAGTATGGCGTCGCCGCGCACTGGCGCTACAAGGAGGCCGGCACGCGCGGCTACGGCGGCCAGTTCGCCGCGAACGACAAGTACGATGAGAAGATCGCGTGGCTGCGCCAGCTGCTCGCCTGGAAGGACGATGTCGAGGAAGGCGGCTCGCCCGGCGCGATGGACGGTCGCGAGGCCTGGGCGCAGCTGCGCGAGACCTCGCTCGACGACGACCACATCTACGTGCTGACGCCGCAGGCGCGCGTGATCGCACTGCCGCAGGGCGCGACGCCCGTCGATTTCGCCTACCACCTGCACAGCGAGCTGGGCCACCGTTGCCGGGGCGCGCGCGTCGACGGCGCGATGGTGCCGCTCAATACGACACTGCAGAACGGCCAGACGGTCGAGATCGTGTCGGTGAAGGAGGGCGGACCGTCGCGCGACTGGCTCAATCCGCAGCTCGGCTATCTGCACAGCTCGCGCGCGCGGCAGAAGGTGCGTGCGTGGTTCAACCTGGTGGAGCATCAGGAGAACATCACGCGCGGCCGCGCGCTGGTCGAGAAGACCTTGCAGCGCGAGGGCAAGACCTCGGTGAATCTCGATCACCTGGCGGCGAAGCTGGGCTTCAAGGCGCCGGACGAGCTGTTCTCGGTGGTCGGCAAGGAAGAGTTCAGCCTGCGCCATGTCGAGCAGGCACTGTCCGATGCGCCGCCGCCGGAACCCGAGCCGGAGGCGCCCGAGCACTTCGAGAAGCGCAGCAGTGGTTCGAGCGTCGCGCACGGCGCGTCGACCGGCGTGCTGGTGGTCGGCGTCGATGCGCTGCTCACGCAGCTCGCGCGCTGCTGCCGCCCCGCGCCGCCCGATCCGATCAGCGGCTTCGTCACGCGCGGCAAGGGCATGTCGATCCACCGCAGCGATTGCGCGACCTTCCAGCGCATGGCCGAGCGCGCGCCCGAGCGGGTGCTGCAGACCACCTGGTCGGCCGAGGTGCTGGGCGGGCGGGGCGCGTCGGTGTATCCGGTGGATCTGATGATCGAGGCGAGCGACCGGCAGGGGCTGTTGCGCGATATTTCCGAAGTGTTCGCGCGCGAGAAGATGAATGTGGTCGGCGTGAAGACCCAGAGCCGGCGCAACGCGGCGTTCATGCAGTTCACGGTCGAGGTGTCGAATTCGGCGCAGGTGCAGCGCGCGTGCACGCTGCTCGGCGAGGTGGGCGGCGTCGTGCGGGCCACGCGCAAGACCTGAGCGGGCCGGGCCCGGCGCGTGCCTGGCGGGTGTTTTGAGAATTTGCATCAAACCACTTGCCAGGAATGAAAGAGGTCCATATAATCTCGTTTCTCGACAGGCTCGTAGCTCAGTTGGTTAGAGCACCACCTTGACATGGTGGGGGTCGTTGGTTCGAATCCAATCGAGCCTACCAACGACATCGGTTCCAGGCCGGATTTCCGGGCTGGGGCGGCAGTAGAAAATTCTACGCAAAAGGCGAATACGGTTATGACACCGCGAACGTTGACCGAAACGATTTCGGAGCGACGCTAGTCGAGGAACCGTTTCGCCTTGCAGTAAGTGAAGTATCGAAATGCGGCCCCTCGAAAGCGGGGCCGCATTTTTTTTATCGCTATTTTCTTAATGTGTTGTTTGCCTGCCGCTCACTGTCGGCATCACGGAGATTGCTATGGTTTCGATACGCCTGCCTGACGGCTCAGTTCGACAATACGAGCATCCGGTGACCGTCGCCGAAGTGGCGGCCTCGATTGGTCCCGGTCTCGCGAAGGCCGCGCTCGGCGGCAAGCTGGACGGCGAGCTGGTCGATACGTCGGCCTTGATCGACCACGACGCATCGCTCGCGATCGTGACGGAGAAGGATGCGGACGGCCTCGACATCATTCGTCACTCGGCGGCGCATTTGCTCGCGTATGCGGTGAAGGAGCTGTATCCGGAGGCGCAGGTGACGATCGGGCCGGTGATCGACAACGGCTTCTACTACGACTTCGCCTATCACCGTCCGTTCACGCCGGAGGATCTCGAGAAGATCGAGAAGCGCATGCAGGAGCTGGCGAAGAAGGACGAGCCGGTCACGCGTCGCGTGGTGTCGCGCGACGAGGCGGCTGCGTACTTCCGCGACATCGGCGAGAAGTACAAGGCCGAGATCATCGAGTCGATCCCGTCGGCTGACGAGATCAAGCTGTATTCGCACGGCGGCTTCACCGATCTGTGCCGCGGCCCGCACGTGCCGTCGACGGGCAAGCTGAAGGTCTTCAAGCTGATGAAGGTGGCGGGCGCCTACTGGCGCGGCGACTCGAAGAACGAGCAGTTGCAGCGGATCTACGGCACGGCCTGGACCCGCAAGGAAGACCAGGACCAGTACCTGCACATGCTGGAAGAGGCGGAAAAGCGCGACCACCGCAAGCTCGGCAAGCAGCTCGACCTGTTCCACATGCAGGACGAATCGCCGGGCATGGTGTTCTGGCATCCGAAGGGCTGGGCGCTGTGGCAGCAGGTCGAGCAGTACATGCGCCGCCGCGTGAACGATGCCGGCTACCTCGAGATCAAGACGCCGATGATCATGGATCGCTCGCTGTGGGAGGCGTCCGGCCACTGGCAGAACTACCGCGAGAACATGTTCACGACGGAATCGGAAAAGCGCGACTACGCGATCAAGCCGATGAACTGTCCGGGGCACGTGCAGGTGTTCAACCACGGCCTGCGCTCGTACCGCGACCTGCCGCTGCGCTACGCGGAGTTCGGTTCGTGCCACCGCAACGAATCGTCGGGTGCGCTGCACGGCCTGATGCGCGTGCGCGGCTTCGTGCAGGACGACGCCCACATCTTCTGTACCGAAGATCAGTTCATCGCGGAATCGATCGCGTTCAACACGCTCGCGATGAGCGTCTACAAGGATTTCGGTTTCGAGCACATCGACATCAAGCTGTCGCTGCGCCCGGACCAGCGCGCCGGCACGGACGAGACCTGGGATCGCGCCGAGCAGGGCCTGCGCGACGCATTGACGGCATGCGGCCTCAGCTGGGAAGAGCTGCCGGGCGAGGGCGCGTTCTATGGTCCGAAGATTGAGTACCATATCAAGGATGCGCTCGGCCGTTCGTGGCAGTGCGGCACGCTGCAGCTCGACATGGTGCTGCCCGAGCGCCTCGGCGCCGAGTACGTGGCGGAGGACAACAGCCGCCGCCGGCCGGTCATGCTGCACCGGGCCATCGTCGGATCGATGGAGCGTTTCCTCGGCATTTTGATCGAGCACCATGCTGGTGCAATGCCGAGCTGGCTCGCGCCGATCCAGGCTGTCGTCCTCAATATCGCGGAGAGTCAGGTCGACTATGCGCAATCCCTTGCTCAATCGTTGCAAAAACAAGGGGTTAGAGTGACGGCGGATTTGCGTAACGAGAAGATTAGCTATAAAATACGCGAGCACACGCTTGAAAAAGTGCCGTATCTGCTCGTCGTGGGCGATAAGGAGCGTGATGCACAAACGGTAGCCGTGCGTGCCCGTGGCGGCGTCGACCTTGGTGTAATGCCCGTCGATGCCTTCGTTGAGCGCCTGCATGAGGATCTGCGGACGTTCAAGTAACCGCCCTGGCAGCGCGGCTCGTTTTTTTAATTTTTAGAGGAAACGTAACATCGCTACTGATAAGTCGTCGCATCGCATCAACGGTGAAATTTCTGCGCCTGAGGTGCGTCTGGTCGGGGTCGAGGGTGAGCCCATCGGGATCGTAAAACTCGCTGAGGCCTTCCGGAAATCGGAAGAGCTGGACGTTGACCTGGTGGAAATCGCGCCTCAGGCGGTTCCGCCGGTGTGCCGTTTGATGGACTACGGCAAGTTCAAGTACCAGGAAGCCAAGAAGCAGCACGAGGCGAAGCTGAAGCAGAAGGTCATCCAGGTGAAGGAAGTGAAATTCCGCCCGGGTACCGATGACGGCGATTACAACGTCAAGCTTCGCAATCTGGTGCGCTTCCTCGAAGAAGGCGACAAGACGAAGATCACGTTGCGTTTCCGCGGCCGCGAAATGGCTCACCAGGAAATCGGCATGCGGATGCTCGAGCGTCTGCGCTCGGATCTCGACGAAGTCGGCCAGGTCGAGCAGATGCCGAAGATGGAAGGGCGCCAGATGATCATGGTGCTGTCGCCGAAGAAGAAGAAGTAACGAACCGGCGCGCTGCGCGCGCCGGTTCGTCGAGTGGTTCGGCGCGTTGCCCGGTCAGGGCGGCGCGCCCGATACGACAGCGGCCGCGCAAGCGGTGCGCTGTACACAAGTGGGCCTGGGTTTCGAAGGGCGGGTCAAGGGCGCAAGCCAACCGCACACCCATGTCCATCTAATAAACTGGAGTTGTTCGTCATGCCTAAGATGAAGACCAAGAAGAGCGCTGCAAAGCGCTTCGTGGTGCGTCCGGGCGGTACCGTCAAGCGCGGTCAAGCCTTCAAGCGCCACATCCTGACCAAGAAAACCACGAAGAACAAGCGTCACCTGCGCGGCGCCACGGCAGTTCATGATTCCGATCTGAACTCCGTCCGCGCGATGCTCCCGTTCGCTTAACCCTCAACCGATACTCATAGGAGAGAAACATGCCTCGAGTCAAACGTGGGGTAACCGCACGGGCCCGCCACAAGAAGATCATCAACCTGGCCAAGGGTTATCGCGGCCGTCGCAACAACGTCTACCGCATCGCCAAGCAGGCGGTGATGCGCGCAGGCCAGTATGCGTACCGCGATCGCCGCAACAAGAAGCGTGTGTTCCGCGCACTGTGGATCACGCGTATCAATGCGGCCGTGCGTCAGCACGACATGACCTACAGCGTGTTCATCAACGGCCTGAAGAAGGCGTCGATCGAACTCGACCGCAAGGTGTTGGCTGATATGGCGGTGTTCGACAAGGCTGCTTTTGCTGCGATCGTGAAGCAGGTGAAAGCCGCCGTTGCAGCCTAATTGCGAAATTAGTACTGCGTGGTCAGTTGCAGCGATGATCCGGTAGTTACGGCCGCTGCAGCGAAAACGGGGCTCTTCCGAGCCCCTTTTTTGTTTGGTCGAGCCCGTCCGCTCGCCGTGAACACTTGACGTTGGAAAATGGGATCAATGGATCTGGACCAGATTGTCGCCGATGCGCAGCAGTCCTTTGAGCAGGCTGCCGATATCACCACGCTCGAAAACGAGAAAGCCCGCTTTCTCGGCAAGTCGGGTGCGCTGACCGAATTGCTCAAGGGCCTCGGCAAGCTCGATCCCGACACCCGCAAGACGGAAGGCGCGCGCATCAATGTCGTGAAGCAGCAGGTGGAAGCCGCGCTGACGGCGCGCCGCCAGGCGCTTGCCGATGCGCTGCTGAACCAGCGTCTCACCGCGGAGGCGATCGACGTCACGCTGCCCGGCCGCGGCGCGGGCGCGGGCAGCCTGCACCCCGTGATGCGCACCTGGGAACGCGTCGAACAGATTTTCCGCTCGATCGGCTTCGATGTCGCGGATGGCCCCGAGATCGAGACCGATTGGTACAACTTCACTGCATTGAACAGCCCGGAGAACCATCCGGCGCGCTCGATGCAGGACACCTTCTACGTCGACGGCCAGGACGCCGACGGCCGCCCGCTGCTGCTGCGGACCCACACGAGCCCGATGCAGGTGCGTTACGCGCGCATGAACCGGCCGCCGATCAAGGTGATCGCGCCGGGCCGCACATACCGCGTCGACAGCGACGCCACGCATTCGCCGATGTTCAACCAGGTCGAGGGCCTGTGGATCGAGGAGAACGTGAGCTTCGCGGACCTGAAGGGCGTCTATACCGATTTCCTGAAGAAATTCTTCGAACGCGACGACATTCTCGTGCGTTTCCGCCCGTCGTATTTCCCGTTCACGGAACCGTCGGCCGAGATCGACATGATGTTCGAGCACGGCAAGAACGCCGGCAAGTGGCTCGAGATCTCGGGCTCCGGGCAGGTGCACCCGACGGTGATCCGCAACATGGGCCTCGACCCGGAGCGTTATATCGGCTTCGCGTTCGGCAGCGGCCTCGAACGGCTCACGATGCTGCGTTACGGCGTGCAGGACCTGCGCCTGTTCTTCGAGAACGACCTGCGTTTCCTGCGCCAGTTCGCATAACGCCGCGCCCGTCCGCATGCTCCGGGCCCGCGTCGCGCCGTGCGCGCCGGGCATCGATCTAACCTGTTTCGAACGTAGACATCCATGCAATTCCCTGAATCCTGGTTGAGAACCTTTGTCGATCCTCAGCTGAGTACCGATCAGCTGTCGCACACGCTGACGATGGCAGGACTCGAAGTCGAATCGCTGCGGCCGGTCGCGCCGCCGACCACGAAGATCGTCGTCGGCCAGGTGCGCGAGGTCGTCAAGCATCCGGATGCCGACAAGCTCAACGTCTGCCAGGTCGACGCCGGCATGGGCGCGCTCCTGAACATCGTGTGCGGCGCGCCGAACGTCGCGCCCGGCATCAAGGTGCCGGTCGCGCTCGTCGGCGCGGAGCTGCCGCCCGCCGAGGAAGGCGGCAAGCCGTTCGCGATCAAGCTGTCCAAGCTGCGCGGCGTCGAGAGCCAGGGCATGCTGTGCTCGGCGCGCGAACTGAAGCTGTCCGAGGATCACAGCGGCCTCTTGATCCTGCCGGACGACACGCCGATCGGCCAGGACATCCGGGCGACGCTGAATCTCGACGACACGATCTTCGAAATCAAGCTCACGCCGAACAAGGCCGATTGCCTGTCGGTGTTCGGCATCGCGCGCGAAACCGCGGCGATCACGGGCGCGCCGCTCAAGCCGCTCGAGATCCATCCCGCGCCCGTCGCGCTGACCGAGACGCTGCCAGTGCGGATCGCCGCGCCGGACCTGTGCGGCCGGTTCTCCGGCCGGGTGATCCGCGGCGTGAACGCGCGCGCGCAGACGCCGCAATGGATGGTCGAACGTCTCGAACGCGCGGGGCAGCGCAGCGTGTCGGCGCTCGTCGACATCTCGAACTACGTGATGTTCGAGCTGGGCCGTCCGTCGCACGTGTTCGACCTCGACAAGATCCACGGCGGCATCGTCGTGCGCTGGGCCGAGCGCGGCGAATCGCTGAAGCTGTTGAACGGCAACACGGTTGAACTCGACGAGACGGTCGGCGTGATCGCCGACGATCATCAGGTCGAGAGCCTGGCCGGTATCATGGGCGGCGACAGCACGGCCGTGACGCTCGACACGACCAACATCTACCTCGAGGCGGCGTTCTGGTGGCCGGACAGCATCCGTGGCCGCGCGCGCCGCTACAATTTCTCGACCGATGCGGCGCACCGTTTCGAACGCGGCGTCGATTACGCCACCACGGTGGCGCACATCGAACGCATCACGCAGCTGATCCTCGAGATCTGCGGCGGCGAGGCGGGCCCGGTCGACGATCAGGCGGTCAACCTGCCGCAGCGTGCGCCGGTGGCGATGCGCGTGTCGCGCGCGAACCGCATCATCGGCGTGGCGATCTCGGCGGATGAGATCGCCGCCATCTTCACGCGACTCGGTCTGTCGTTCGAGCACACGGGCGACGTGTTCTCGGTCGCGCCGCCGCCGCACCGCTTCGACATCGAGATCGAGGAAGACCTGATCGAGGAAGTCGCGCGGATCTACGGTTTCGAGAAGATCCCGGCGCGCCCGCCCGTCGCGGCCAGCGAAATGCGCGGCACGGACGAGACCCGGCGCTCGATTCATGCGATCCGTCACGCGCTCGCCGCGCGCGACTACGCGGAAACGGTCAACTTCAGCTTCGTCGATGCGGAGTGGGAGCAGGACTTCGCCGGCAATGCCCGGCCGGTGCGCCTGCTGAATCCGATCGCGAGCCAGCTGTCGGTGATGCGCACGACGTTGTTCGGCAGCCTCGTCAACGTGTTGCGCCACAACCTGAACCGCCGCGCGGATCGCGTGCGCGTGTTCGAGACGGGCCGCGTGTTCCTGGCGGATGCGTCGATCGCGGCGGGCGAACTCGCGGTCGCGGGGTATGCGCAGCCGAAGCGGGTCGGCGCGCTCGCGTACGGCCCGGTGATCGACGAGCAGTGGGGCGCCGCGACGCGCGCGGTCGACTACTTCGACGTGAAGGGCGACCTCGAGGCGTTGTTCGCGCCCGCCGTCGCGCGTTTCGTGAAGGCGGAGCATCCGGCGCTGCACCCGGGCCGCAGCGCACGGATCGAGCTCGACGGCCGCGCGGTCGGCTGGATCGGCGAACTGCACCCGCGCCTGATGCAGAAGTACGAGCTGCCGCATGCGCCGGTGCTGTGCGAAGTCGACGCGGACGCGCTCGTCGCGCGCGCGCTGCCGGCGCCGACGGAGGTGTCGAAGTTCCCGCCGGTGCGGCGCGACATCGCCGTGGTGGTCGATCAGAAGGTGGAAGTCCAGGCGCTCTTCGACGAAATGAAGAAGGCGCTGGCCGAGGATGCCTGCAAGTTCGTTCAGAAGGTTGTACTCTTTGACGAATTTCGTGCAAAATCAAATACTTCCAGTAGGTTGTCCGCCCACGAGAAAAGCCTTGCGTTCCGGGTTACCCTGCAAGATACTGCCGGGACTCTGCAGGATGAGGTGGTCGATCAGGCCATTCATACCCTGGTGGATCGCATGGCTCGAGTCTATGGCGCGCGTTTGCGCGGATGACGCGCGAAAGCAACCGTTCCGGTTGCTTTCCGCATGTTTTTATTCCGGTTTTACGCGCTAGTTTTGCAGATATGAACGACATGAACTCGAGTGAATTCGAAGCCCTCCTGACCGCGCAACGCAGCGCCATGGCGCGCGACGTTCCTGCGGCCACGCCCTCCGAGGCGCCCACGCTGACCAAGGCCGAACTGGCCGAATTGCTGTTCGACAGCGTCGGGCTCAACAAGCGCGAAGCGAAGGACATGGTCGAGGCGTTCTTCGAGGTGATCCGCGACGCGCTCGAAAGCGGCGAAAGCGTGAAGCTGTCCGGCTTCGGCAACTTCCAGTTGCGCGACAAGCCGCAGCGGCCCGGTCGCAATCCGAAGACGGGCGAGGCGATTCCGATCGCCGCGCGCCGTGTCGTGACGTTCCACGCCAGCCAGAAGCTGAAGGCGCTGGTCGAGAGCGGCGCCGAGACCGATTTCGCGCGCTGATCCCCCGGGTTGACGCCCTTGCGCGGTTGCCGCGCGTGTTACCGACGGTTGACTGACGATGACATCGACGGTTGAGAAAGTCGTGTTGCCTCCGATCCCGGCGAAGCGCTACTTCACGATCGGTGAAGTCAGCGAGCTGTGCGGCGTGAAGCCGCATGTGCTGCGCTATTGGGAGCAGGAGTTTACGCAGTTGCGGCCGGTCAAGCGCCGCGGCAATCGCCGTTATTACCAGCACCACGAGGTGCTGTTGATCCGGCGCATCCGGGACCTGTTGTACGAACAGGGCTTCACGATCAACGGCGCGCGCAATCGCCTCGATTCGCATGGCAGCGGACGCATCGTCGGCGGCGATGAGCGGGAGCAGGAGCAGGCGCCGGAAGGCGCGGCCGTCTCGGCGACGGCCCAAGAAGATGCGGGCGGCGCGGTGGATGTCGCGCAACTGCGCCAGGCGTTGCAGGCCGTCATCGACGGATTGAAATCGCGCTAGGCGGGCGCGTCCGCGTTTCGGCCTGCTCCCACACGAAACCCGCCCGATCGCAGGATCGCGCGGGTTTTTGCATGTCTGGGCTCAGCGGCCGAGCGGATCCGGCTTGCCGAGATCGACCAGCAGCGCGCCGTCCGGCGCCATCCGCACCGAGCCCTTCGAAACCTGATCGCGGTAGCCGTACAGGTCGAAGCGCATCGGGCCGCGCTGCGACGAGTCGCGGATCAGTGCGCGCACGTTCAGTTCGAGCACGTTGAACATCTTCATGTCGCCACCTTCCATCCAGATGTAGCTGCGGGCATCGGTGTCGGGGCGCGTCGCGGGCGGCGCGGCCGGGGCGGGTGCGCGTTGGAACGACAGCCTCAGGCCGGCCGGCTCGATGCGCGCGTCGGCGAGATGGCCGGCGAGCGCCGGCGGCGGGAAGACCGTGTACTGGTCGAGCACCAGCGTGTCGCCGCGCAGTTCCGCGCCGCGCCGCCGGAGCGGCGTGAGCGTTGCAAGCTCGATGCCGAGCGCGCGCAGCAGCGCGGCTTGCGGCACGCCCAGCACCGAGACGCGGGACGGCGTGAAGGCAAGGTGGCGATCGTCGAGCACGCGCAGCGCGCCCTGCATGTCGGTCGGCAGCCAGACGCCGGGCACGTGGTTCCACAGCTTGATGCCGCCCTGCACGCGCAAGTCGGCGCCGTCCGCGCTCAGCTGCAGGTCGTTGAGCGAGCGGGGCGAGTAGTCGAGCAGGTATTGGTTGAAGAGCGCCGACATCGCGGCCCAGGGTGCGACGACCGAGCCGCCGAGAATCCGGATGTCGTACTGGTTGGGATCGTCGAGATCGACCGGCTCGCCGGCGCGCTTCGACACGAGTTGCGCATCGAGTTCGTCGACGTGGAAGCCGATCTCGCCGCTCAGGTAGAAATCGACGTTGCGCAGGTGGAGCGTCGGCATGCGATTCGAGACGTGACGCTCGTTGAAGGCCGCCCCGGCGTCCCGGCGCATCGCGATCTTGCGGAAACCGGGCTGCGACATGTCATCGGCGGGGACGACGCTCGCGGCTTCCCAGCGTGCGCGCGCCTCGCGCAAGTCGGCCTGCTGCGAGGCGAACCAGCGATCGTTGAGGCGCGCTGCGGGCGAGCCGAACGCCGTGGCGGCGGCGGGCGCGGCGTACGATGGCATCCGGATCGACATCGCGCCCGATGCGTTGAAGTTGAAGTAGCCGGCCGTGACCTGTTCGCGATAGTGGTACAGGTCGAACACGAAGCGCTCGCCGGCGCGCGGCGCGCGCGCCGGGCTGATCAGGATGTCTGCGTTCATCGGCATCGAGCGCATGAACTTCACGTCTCCGCCACGGATATACATTGCCTGATGCGGCGCGCCGTCCGGCATCGCGAAGCCGGCCTGCGTGCCGTCGTCGAGCGCGAGATCGAGGCCCGCTGGCGTGATGCGCAATGCGACGATCGTCAGCTTTTGGCGTGGCGGCGGCATCAGCCGGTCGACCGCCATCACGAGATCGTCGCCCGCGAGCCGTGCGACCGGCGTGTCGATCTTCAGCAGATCCGACATCCTGACGTTCGCCGCGCGCATGACCGGATTCGCGTCGATGCCCGAGACGTTGATCGCGGTCGGATGGAACACGAGTTGAGTGGCGTCGCGGATCGTCAGCTTGCCGGTCAGCGAGAACGGCACCCAACTGTCGCGTCGCATTTCGCCCTGCAGATGAATCACGCCGTCGCCGGCCGATACGCGCAGCTTGCGCAGCGGCGCGTCGCGATAGCCGAAGATGTAGGAGCCGAACAGGGCGGTCAGCTTGGCGTCGTCGAGCGTGACAATGCCGCGATGCACGTCGATCTCGAAACTGGACGGATCGTCGAACACGACCGGCGCGCCCGGGTGGGTCGGGGTCAGTGTCGCCGACAGTTCGTGCACGTAGAAGCCGAGGTCGCCGACGATCCGGAAATCGATGTCGCGCAGGAAGGTGAGCGCGCCGTTCTGTCCGGAGTCGCGCAGGGTCGTCGGGCGCGGTTGCGCGAGCTTGATCGAGGCGAGGGACGGCACCGTGCGCGCCAGTTGCTGTTCGTGTGCGAGGCGCTCGGCCTTCGCGCGTTCGAGCGCGGGCGGCGTGGGCGACGCGGCGGGGTTCGACGCCGACTCGGCGCAGCCCGCGGCGAGCATCGCGAGCGCGAGCGTCGTGGTCGCGAGCGCATGCAGCAGCCGGCCCGGAACTGAAGCGGCATCGCGCGCCGCGCGCCATGAACGCGCTGCGCGTGACGGGAGTGCGCGATCGGCGCGCGGGGCCGGTGTCCGCATCGTCTGTCTCCATGTGTTGGAATGCACGCCCGTCGGGGCGGCGCGCCGGTTGACGCCGGTTTCGCGCAGTGTCGCATGGCGTCGGTAGAGCGTCGGCACCAAACACCGGCGTGCGGTGGTGCAGGGCAGCAGGGTCCGACGGCGCGTGCGGTCCGCGCGGATCGGCATCTCGGATCAAACGGCACAGGTCGTCGGGGGCGAGTCTGCGTTGTCGGCGGGCCGCGATACAACTGGTTACGCAACTCACAAATGGCGGGTCGGCAGGGGCGTGGCCTATCGCGTTGAGATAGGCAGGCGGCATCGAGCCGCCGACTACCGTACCGGGAGACGATCATGCGCTTGTCCATCCATATGTTTGCCGCCGTGGCGGCCCTTTCCGCCGCCTCGATCGGGACGGCCTCCGCCGAGACCCAATGGGATGCGAATCATCCGCGTCGCGCGGAAGTCAATCACAGGCTGCAGAACCAGGACCGGCGGATCCATGCATCGGTGCGCGATGGCAAGATGTCGCCCGCGGAAGCGGCGAAGCTGCATCGCGACGACCACCAGGTCCGCCAGGAAGAGCGCGACATGGCGCATCAGGACAACGGGCACATCACGCGGCAGGAAGATCGCACGCTGAATCAGCAGGAGAATCAGGTCAGCAAGCAGATCGGGCAGTGACGGCGCTGCATTCGCCGGATCGCGGCGGCGCGCGTGTCATGCGCGCCGCCGCGACATCGCTTGCGAAATGCGGCGCAGGCTGATGAGCGACTTCGCGCATTCGCCGTTATCGATGGGTCGCCGTGATCAGGAGATACGCGAAGTAGGCGACGCCGTTGAAGAGCAGGGCCCAGAGCGCGAGGCCGCGGCGACGCGCATTGAGACGCAGCCATGCGGCCGCCAGCAAGGTGACGACAACGCCGGTGAGCACTTCGGGGCGCGGCTCCCAGGGGGTGAGCAGGATGCCGATCGCGGGCAGCAGGGTGCCCTGGAACACCATGGCGCCCGTGATGTTGCCGAAGGCGAGCGTGTCCTTGCCGCGCCGGATCCAAAGCACGCTGTTCACCTTCTCGGGCAATTCCGTGGCGATGGGAATGATGATGAGCGACAGCAGCAGCGGGGAGACCCCAAGCAGATGCGAGACGCCCTCGACGCCGTGGATGAATCCCTTTGCGCCCGCCACGAGCAGCGCCACGCCGATGGCCAACTGGGCGGCGATAGTGCCGAGATGGATCGGCAGGCCGAGGCGCGAGAGCAGCATGGTCGCGGGCGCCTCCGTTCCGTGGCCGCCCGCGACGAGCTTGTCCGAGGCGCGGAATGTCGTGACGACATAGGCGATGTAGAGCCCGACGAGCGTGAGGCTCAGCAGGCCGCGTGCGTACCATTCGCGATGCGGGACGAACATGGCGATCGTGGCCAGCGTGAATGCGGCGAGGAAGTAGTTCAGGTCGCGCGTGAACCCGGTGCGCTCGGGCGTGAGGAAGCCGCCGAGGCCGCGCGAGCGGACCACGGCCAAGGTCATCAGGAAGGTTGTCAGGGTGGCCAGCATCAGCGGTGCGCCGAGAATCGCGCCTACGCCGATTTCCTGGTTCAGCGTCGGGTTGGCGGTTCCGCCTGCCAGGGCCAGCAGCGGGACCATGGTTTCCGGCAGGGCCGTGCCGACTGCCGCGAACAGCGACCCCGTGACGCCTTCCGAAATCTTGAGGCGCTCGCCGAGATGTTCGAGTGCATTGGTAAAGATCTCCGCGGCCACCAGGATGATCGCGAGCATGAGCAGCAGTTCGAGAAACATGGCGATCATGCGGCACCTCGACGCGAGGCGGGGCGGATGTGGCGCGGGGGCGTGACGTGGGGCGAAGGACTGAGCAGACGCATCAGGGGACTCCAAGGTCGGACGTGGATGGACCATGGCGCAGGCTTCCCGTCCGACCCAAGACGAAGCGATGCGCCAATGGTCTCGCCAAACCTTGTCGGTCGAACGCGCCACGGCCGAGGCCAAGTATGTTGACGCGTTCTCCTCCGGGCGGAGGAAGGCTACTCCCCAATGATGGGGCGATTGTAGGGGCGACGGGCTCGCAGGTAAAGTGTTTGGAAGACGATGCGCCTCGTGCGCTGTCGGGCGGCGGTTGAATGTTGGGGTATGCCGCGTCGTTCGCGCGAGGCCGTGTTGCTGCGGCGAGCGAGCGGGCGGCCTGTGTCGCGCGCGCTTTCGGTCTCGTGGAGAAATTGCGATCGGATGGTTTTATTCGCTCAAACTGTCTGATATACTTTCCCTCTTTCGGGGCGTAGCGCAGCCTGGTAGCGTACCTGCATGGGGTGCAGGTGGTCGGAGGTTCAAATCCTCTCGCCCCGACCAGGAATCAAGGCCTGGAAGGCTGGCCAGTCAAGGTTCTCCTTGACTGGTTCGGTCTTCCAGGCCTTTCCGTTTATGGGGTGTCGGTCGCGTGCCTCAATGCCGCACGCGAACACGCATAGCGATAACGGCAGCGGCAACGCTTTCGCTGTCGACGCCCGTCCACAGCCACTCATCGCTGTTTCCCCACCGCATCCGCGCACGGGATCGGCCCGCCCGATCCGTCCATCCTCAGCGTATTTCAACAGCAGCTAGAACGCGTAATACGGTCCCGCGCCCGCGGGCGTCTGCATGCCTTCGATCGCCGTGTAGACGGTCCGTCCGAAGAAGAACGGCAAGCCCAGGTCGACCACGTTGCCGAGCGGTCCCGCGAGATCGTTGAATGCATTGTTGCCGGTCGCGAACAGCGATTGCGCATTGGCTACCGAGAACGAGGTCGTCGCCGTCGCCGAGCCGCCCGCACTGGTCAGGTTGATCCCGAAGGTCTGTGTCGTGGGCGGACAGAACCAGCCGCTGCACTGGGACAGGGACGTGTCCTGGAAGAACAGCCCGTTCGAACCGCTGTCGATGAAGGTGCTGTTGTTGGTCTTGCCGTTGAGCGTACTCGTCACATAGCCCGCCGAAGCCGTCGCGGCGAGCACGGTCGCGGCGCCCAGTGCGTTGTTCGACTGCGTGCCGATGCCGAAGATCAGCGAGCCGGTGACGCTTGGCGACCCCGTGGGGGGGATCGCCGGCAGCGTGATGACCACGCCGTTGTTGTCGGTCGCGAACGCGCTGACGGGATTGGCGATCTGCTGTGCGATCGGCTGCGCGCTGTTCGTGCAACTGCCGCTCGACGTGCAGGTGTAGTACCAGCTCGGCAGCGCGCTGGTCGCGCAAGCACTGCCGCAGTCGGTCTGGAACAGGCCGATGCCGAGGATGCCGTTGGCGCGCAGCGTGCTCTGCGTTTGCATCGACGAGCCGGCTTGCGAGCAGTCGGACGGCGTGTTCGGCGTGCTGGCGTCGGCGATGACCTGGATCGGCTGGTTCGACGCGAGTTCGCCCGCGAGCTTGATGTCGGCGCTGCGCACCGCGCCCCAGGTATAGCCGGTGCCGAATACGCCGCACGCGGCGGTGATCGCGCCGCTCGCCGAGGTGACGGCGGGCAGCGACAGCCCCTGGATGGTCGATGCGAGCAATCGCAAGCCTTGCGAGCCGGTGTCGACCTGCACGTTGTCGATGGTCGTGCATTGACTGGTGCCGGGCGTGCAGATCGTCACGCTGGTGAGCAGGATGTTGTTGACATTGGCGACGCCGGCCGTGACCGACACGGCCTGCGAATTCTGCGTGTTCGACGAGGGCGGGTTCGAATTGCCGGAACCGCCGCCGCCGCCGCCGCTGCTGCCGCTGCCGCCACCACCACCGCCGCCGCCGCCGCCGCATGCGCCCAGCACGACGGCGAAGAGGGCGGCGAGTGCGCGTTTCGCGATCATGTCAGTCTCCTCAGTGCAGATCGTCGATCGACACGCCGGCGGGCAGCGCGTCCGGCAGCCACGCGCGTCCCGTGTAACCGCGCATCCTGCCGCCCGCTTCGACGACGAAACCCGATTGCGCGACCCGTCCCGCATGCAGTCCGGCTTGCCCGCGCGCGAGCGCCGCGCCGTTCTGGTAGTCGGAGAAATGCGCGCCGAGCAATTGGCGCAGATCGGGCGAGGTCGGCCCGCTCCACGTGTAGGCGAAGATCTGGCCGGCGCTCGTCGCGTATTCGTTGATGGTCGTGCCGCCCGCATCAACCCAACTGCGCGTGACGACGGCGCCGTTCGGCATGACGCCCGGCGCGGAGGCGGCGAAGGCGCGCGCCGCGGCGGCCGGCATCGTGCCGCCGAGTTGCGCGCCGGCCGGCGACGCGAGGAAGGCGAGCGCTGCGACGGACAGCGCGGCGGCGTATCTCATGATCCGATTCTCCTGCTGGCCGATGCTATTTAAAGATAGCGGGCCGATCGGGAAACGGGGCCCGGAATCGGCGCGAACCCCACTGATCGTTATCCCTGACCCGGCGCGCAGGCTGGCGGAGCTTGCCCCGCGCGGATCGTAAAGTTTTGTGAACGGAGGGCGGGCATACTCGCGGAGCCGCGTCCGTGGAGCGTTCGGTGCGAATTCATCAGCTTATTGGACGGCTTTTTTTGCCGCGTCGACGCGATATGCGAATCTCGACGGCGCGCTTTTTGCACAGGCCGTCGCCGGGCCGGTAAAATGCAAGGTTGATCCACGGAAAAGTCGCCGTGCCTAAGTGGAAGGATTCCCAGAACATGACTGATCTTCGTCTTACCCAGCGGTTCGCAGCACTGCTCGCAACCGGCGCGTTCCTGGCCGGGTGCAGTTCGCCGTCGCCTACGAAAGTCGACTACAAGAGCGATTCCCGTTCGAAGGAGGTGTCGCTTGCGGTTCCGCCCAACATGCTCGACGAGACGGCCGATCAGCGTTCGCTGCCGCCGCTGGGCGGCGCGACATCCCTCTCCACGCTGCAGCAGGTGCGCCAGGAGGCGCCGCCGAGCGATACCGTGGCGCCCGCCGTTACGGGCATGCACATCCAGCGCGAGGGCACCGAGAGCTGGCTCGTGATCGACAACAAGACCCCCGCGCAGATCTGGCCGCAGGTGCGCCGTTTCTGGCAGGAGCAGGGTTTTCTGCTGGTGGTCGACCAGCGTGATCGCGGCGTGATGGAGACCGACTGGAACGAAACCCATCCGCAGGTCAACGACGGCCTGATCCGCGGCGTGATTTCGAAGGCGATGGGCAATTCCTACGTCACCGCCGAGCGCAACAAGTACCGGACGCGCCTCGATACCGCGCCGAACGGCGGCACCTACGTGTTCGTGAGTCAGAAGGGGATGCGCGAGGCGCTGGTCGGTCCGAACAACGATTCGAGCAAGTGGGAGCCGAAGCCGAACGATCCGGGCCTCGAGACCGAGTACCTGAAGCGCCTGATGGCAGTGCTTGCGCAGAACGACGCGCGCGTGCAGGCGGGCGGTACGCCGATCGCGGGCGATGACCAGCTGCCGGCCAGCGGTGCGAAGGCGGCGTCGGGCGGGAAGGGCAAGGATGCGGCGGCGGCGATTGCTGCGCAGAATGTCGCGCGTTCGTCGGCGTCGTCGGCGCAGGGGCCGAACGATTCGGCGGGCGTGGTGCCGGATGCGCCGCCCGAGCTCACGCTCAGCGAGCCGTATGATCGTTCGTGGCTGCGCGTGGGCCTCGCGCTCGATCGCGCCAACTTCACGGTCGATGACCGCGATCGCACCAAGGGGCTGTACTACGTTCGCTACGTTGATCCCAAGGATCTGAGCGCGGAGGAGCAGGGCTTCTGGAGCCAGCTGTTCCACGGCAAGAAGGAAAAGAAGGCGCAGCAATACCAGATCAACGTGAAGGCGCTGACCCAGGACCAGACCCGGATTGCGATCGTCGACGACAAGGGCGCGGTCGATACCTCGCCGCCTGCTCGCCAGATCATGTCGCTGCTCGTGAATCAGATGCGTTGAACATCGCACGACGCGTCGAGCCGCGAACATCGCGGCCGGACTGCGCCAAGCCCGCCATCCGGCGGGCTTTTTTATTGCCTGTCGTGTGGCGCGCGCCCAGTCGAATATGGGCGCAGGTCGTACGTACCCTGTCCGGCGGTGTTACGTAACGTCTGCGCGTTACGGATCGGCCGGGGGCATGGGGCAGTGTTTTTGAAAGAAGAATAATCTATAAAAATCAAATGCTTATGATTGATTTTTGATTGGCATGGAAACTGCTAATACTTCATGTCAAGAGTTATCAGGGAGGAGCCGGACGATACCTCGGGGCCGTGTCCCGGGGGCGTATCGAGACCGGTATCCAGATTCGGGCGCCGCCGTGTGCCGGCTGCCCACACCGATGATGGTCCGCGCCTTGGCGGACCTTGGTGGCCCCGTCGCCTATCCTCGTAGGGCGACGGTTTCGCCCGCGCTTCCCGTGAAGCGCGGGCTATTTTTTTGTCGGTTGCTTTACGTCGGTTGTCCGAGGCGGCGTGGCTCAATACCGGTGCCGGCGGATTCGCGTATGCTGGGGGCTCCATTCTTGAGGCAGGAGTCAGATATGGCCGAGGTTGTCGTGGTGGCGTTGATTGTCGCGAAGTCGGGCGCGGAAGCGCGGCTGCAGGCGCAGCTGGAAGGCATCGTCGAGCCGACCCGGCAGGAGCCGGGTGCGCTGCAGTACGACCTGCACCGCGACCTCGGCGATCCGCGTCGTTTCGTGTTTATCGAACGATGGGAAAGCGAGTCCGCGCTGACTGCCCATCGGACGTCGGCGCATATCCAGGCCTACAAGCAGGCCGCCGAGGACTGGATCGAGCAGGCGGATATTCATGTGACCACGAAGCTCGCCTGATGCGGGTGGGTGCCGCGGAGGCGCAAGCGTCCGCGGCGCGCGAGGTCAGTGCGAGGTGTCGGGGACGTCGAGGATCAGGATGATGGTCCAGTCGGCGTCGCCGTCGTGGTGATACTGCCGTTCCGCGACGATGAACGGTTGCTGCTTGCCCTGCGGGCCGAGGAACAGGACGTCGCCCTCCATCGGCAGGCATTCGATCGGCGGCAGCGCGAGGAATGCGTCTTCGGAGGCGCGCGGCATCACTTGCTTGATCTTGCGCGTTGCGGCCTCGGTCCATTCGATATCGAGTTGGATGTTGCTCATTCTGTCCTCCGCACCGGGGTGCGCACGGGTTGGAAAAGTTGGGTGCGCGACTTTAGCACACTGCGCGGCGAAGCCGCCCCATCAACGAAAAAGCCGAACCCGGCGACCCGGATTCGGCTTTTTCGCCGGTGAGCGAAGCGGCTTACTGGCTGGCTGCGTCGGCCTTCGCCTTGGTCTTCTTGGCGGGCTTGTGCCCCTTCTTCATGTGATGCTCGTGCATCGGCTTGGCTTCGGCAGCAGCGCGCTCGGCTTCCTGCTGCTGTTGGATGGCCTGTGCGCGTTGCTCGATTTCGGCGATCTTGGCGGGATCGGTGATCGTCGTGATCGTCGTGCTTTCTTGAGCATAGGCCGCGCCAGCCAGAGCCGACATCGAAACCAGGATAGCCAGGGACATTTTCTTCATTGCTCTACCTCCGCTAAGTGGTGATGGACCCGAGTGTTGCCGATTTGTCTGGCGACTGCAATCGAGTGAGCCGAGTTTAGCAAAAGTGACGGATCAATGCATTCGATTGGCGGTGCCCGGGCGTCTGCGTTGAACGGGCGCAACAGTGCGCGAGCATTCATTGCGGCGCCATGTGCGCGGTTGGTTGCGCGTCGTCAAAGCTTGGGAGTGCGGACGATGGGCAAGGGGGGATGCATTCAGAACCAGCCGAGCGTGCGGTAGAGATGAAATTGCGCGATGCCGAGCAGTTCGTGCAGCGCGAGTTCGGCATCGACCAAGTTGCCCGGGCGCGGCAGCCAGCCTGTCCGCGCGACGCGGCGGTTGGCGTAGACCGGTTGGGGCGTGATGCCGAAATGCGCGAAGTCGAGCAGCGCGCGACGCATCTGATAGGCCGATGTGACGAGAACCACGGCATCGTCATGCCGGGAGCGTAGTATAGAAGTCGTGAACTTGGCGTTTTCGTAGGTGGTGCGGCTTTGGTCCTCGAGCAGTACGTCGGCCGGATCGACACCGCGCGCGAGCAGATCGCGCGCATAGGTGGCGGCTTCGGTGGCACCATGATGCTGTGGATCGCCGCCGGACAGAATCACCGTGCAGCGATTCGCGCGCTTTTTGCAGGACGCGTACAGCTCGGCGATCCTGACGATGCGGGCGAGCCCGTCCGGTGGCGTCGTGGCGATGCCGTGATGCCGCCGGGTGCCGCCGCCGATTAGGATCAGGGCGGTATCGCCTGTCATGATGGGCTGCTCGACCGGGCGTACGCCGGCTTCCGTCCATTCGAGCAGGGGCGTGGTGAGCCATCCCGACGCGAGCAGCCAGAGCAGCATGAGGCTTGCGGCGGCGATTGCCGTGCGATGTTTGCGCCACAGCACGCATGCAACGAAGAGAAGCGTAAATGAATTGAACAGAATCAATTTGATTGGGGTAAGGTATCTTTTTAGAGACAATCCGTGATCTGTCCCTTGTTGTGCAAGGCGCGGCCTGGGCTGAGAGACGGATGAAGGGTGAGCAGAGGGGATTATAAGGACCCCTTTTTAGCTGCGGTGCGGCGTCGGCGGGCGGAAATCCTGGCTGGCGAGGCTGCGCCGCTAGGTCGCTGCACTTTAAGAAAGAATCGAGATGGCCACGTATTCCAACGAAGCGGTGCTCGACGCGCTCCGGCGAGTGCAGTACCGTCAGGTGCCATGGGCACGGCGCCCGGGTGTGTTTGAATATCTGCGCACGCTGGGACTGATGGATACGGTCCGGCAGAAAACCGTCGCGCCTGCGCCTGGTTTTCACGCGCCGGTCGATATCGCGGTACTCACGGATAACGGCCGTGCGGAGTTCGCCCGCTTGGAGCGGGATGAGAAAGGATCGGATTGGGTGGATCGCCGGATGAACGACTATGTACTGAGCGACGCAAGCGCGGTCTCGATTCTCGAGAGCCGCCTCTAGGTTCAGGCGCGTATCACGCGCGCGCAAAAAAAGCCCGTATCGCAAGGATACGGGCGGTACCGGGTACATTGCTGCTGCCACGCTGTGCTCATGGCAAGGATGTGACCTGGCACGCGCCTGGCAGTTCCCGGGCGCGCTCCGATTTTCAGCAAATCTCAGGGCTTGGGTGGGCGATTCCCGCTGGGTGCGCGGGGCGGGTCGCCGTGCGTGCGTGCGTTGCTGGCGATGTCGCCGCGCAAGTCGCCGCGCGGTACGCCGGTCTTGCCCGGAGCCGATTGGGCGCCAGGCGCCTGGGCGGAGGCTTCGTGCGCGGGGTGGGTCGGCTTCGAGCGATGCGGTTCGCCCTGGACGGATGACGCAAGCGCAGCGAACACGACAATGCCGCATAGCACGCGCCATGACATGGATTTCATCGCCGGGCTCCCTTCAGACCATCGACGCAGCCTGTCTGCATATACCGGTTAAGGTAGATGCGCGCACGGTCCGGCGCTGTAAGCAATGGTAAAGAGATGTATCGCCCGGCGACGGGCGAGGCGTGTACGGCCCGGAAATGAAACTGGGCGGCTGTGATGCCGCCCAGTCGGGAGTCAGGCCATCTTGACGGGGGCGCGCCAGGATTCCGGATTGGTCCAGAACGCGCCGCGCAGCCGGTCGCGGCTCGGCGGCGCGGGTGGCTTGACCGCGCTTGCGCCGATGCGCCCGCGCAGCGAGATCTGTCGCCCGCCCGTTCCGAGGCGCTTGACGACCTCGGCGAGCGTGCCGTCGGCCTGCCATTCGTCGAAGCGTCGACGGCAGGTCGGCGGCGACGGATAGCGGCCGGGCAGCTTCGACCAGCCTTCGCCCGTCGACAGCACCCACAGAACGGCGTTCACCACCGAGCGTGCTTCCACGCGCGGACGGCCACGACGCTCATTGCGTGCAGGCTCCGAGCAGAACAGTCCCTCGACCAGCGCCCATTCGTTATCTCTCAAATCGTCGAACAGCATCATGTCCTCACCTCAGCGAAGCTAACTCCGGTGCGCTGCCCTGCGCCGCGCACTCTTCAAGCACCCGGGATGGCGGGTGCCGGGTGGGGGTGCCGAGCGCGTCGCGCAGCGATTGCCGCACGATGCCCGCGACCCTGTACGCCAGCTAATGCACGAAGCGTGCCACGTCTGTGACCACTACCTCAAAAGCCGCTTGGCAGCGGGCCGACTGCTATGTCAGCTAGGGGCGTATAAGACGCCAAAATGACCATCGCGCAAATAAGGAGAATCACCAATCTTGTGCAATAGGGCCCGAGCTGCGTGCGTGGCGGGACCTGCTGCACCGCAGCGAGACATGCGTGCAGGATGGCGGCGGGACGCAATAGAATTGCGCATGGATGAATCGGATTGATGAGGTTAGCCAATGAATATCACCCTTCGGCAGTTGCGGGTGTTCATCGCCGTGGCGCGGCTCAGGAGCTTCAGCCGGGCGGGGGACGAGATCGGTCTGACCCAGTCCGCGGTCAGCCGCTGCGTGCGCGAACTCGAGGGAGAGATCGGGCTCAAGCTGATCGACCGGACGACGCGCGACGTGCAGTTGACCGACGTCGGCTCGAATCTGATCGCGAGCGTGTCGCGCCTGCTCGTGGATCTCGACGACGCGCTGCGGGAGATCCGGGAGATCGGCGAGCAGCGTCGTGGCCGGGTGATCGTCGCCGCGAGCCCGACGATCGCGTGCCGCCTGATGCCGCGGGTCGTGGCCGCATGCGAGCGGCAGTTTCCGTTCGTCACGCTCGGGTTGCGTGATGATGTGCAGAGCGACGTGCTCCGCAAAGTGAAGTCGGGGGAGGTGGATTTCGGCGTGGTGATCGGGCCGCTCGCCGTCGGCGAGGTGGTGTGCGAGCCGTTGATGACCGATTCGTTTTGCCTGGTCGCGCGCGCCGACCATCCGCTCGCGGCCCGCGACAGCGTGCCCTGGACCGCGCTCGACGGAGAGCGGCTGGTGCTGCTCGATTACGCATCCGGAAGCCGGCCGCTGATCGACGCGGCGCTCGCGGCCCACCGGGTGGCCGCGCCGGTGGTACAGGAATTGGGGCATTCCGCGACGGTGTTCGGACTGGTCGAGGCGGGGGTCGGCGTCAGCGTGCTGCCGTGGCTTTCGCTGCCGCTGCCGGCCGGTTCGTCGCTCGTCGCGCGGCCGCTCACGCCGCGCGCGGAGCGCACGGTCGAGCTGGTGCGGCGGCGCGACCGCTCGTTGTCGCCCGCGGCCGAGGCGATCTGGGGGCTGGTGAAGGACATGCCGCCGCGTTCGGAGGAGCTCGACTGATGCGGCATCGCGCGGGGCGCGGGCGGCGGCCGGGCGCGGCCCGCCCGCCGCGCCGACGTTCCGGCCTGTCTTTTGACCTATGCACATGATCTTTACGCACTGCGCGATTTTGCGTAAGATGGCGTTCAGTCACGCGATTCCATCATGGCTTCGCGCTGTTCCGTCCGGTTTGGGTCAGGCTTGAAGGTCGTCGTTTCGCCACCCCCGGTTCGTGCTCCCATCAATATGACCGATCAGAATCGGGCGAGCGCGTCTTCTGTTCCTATTCGTCTGTTTTTATTGATCCGGTTCGTTTGACCACAGGGTCTGGCCTAGCTGCATGAATACCCAAGAGGCGAAGATCGTCCTCGAGACTGCTTTGATCTGCGCACAGGAGCCGCTGAAGCTCGGCGATCTGCGCAAGCTCTTTGCCGACAGCGTGTCGGCCGACACAGTCCGAACATTGATCGAAGATCTAAAACAGGAATGGTCCGGGCGGGGCGTCGAGCTTGTCGGCCTCGCATCGGGGTGGCGCTTTCAGAGCAAGCCCGCGATGCGCACGTATCTCGACCGCCTGCATCCTGAAAAACCGCCGAAGTATTCGCGCGCGGTGCTGGAGACGCTTGCGATCATCGCGTACCGGCAGCCGGTGACGCGCGGCGATATCGAGGAAATTCGCGGCGTGACCGTGAATACGCAGGTCGTGAAGCAACTCGAGGATCGCGGCTGGATCGAGGTGATCGGTCATCGCGACGTACCGGGGCGCCCGGCGCTGTACGCGACCACCAAGCAGTTTCTCGACGATCTCGGGCTGAAGGCGCTGGACGAACTGCCTGCGCTCGAGGAACCCGCGGCGCATCTCGAGGCCAGCTTGCTCGCGCAGCAGTCGATCGATTTCGCGGATGGAGCGCCGTCCGATGCGGTCGAGCCCGCGCCGGACGGCGAACCGGCGGCCGACGTGCCGAGCGCCGCAAGCGGATTGCCGGAAGGCGGGCCCGACGCGGAGGCGCCGGCCGGATCGGAGGCGATGTCGGAAGCCGTCGCCGATGCGAGCGAGGAAGAACACCCCGGTGTCCCGGTCGATCCAGACCGGCAGGCGCCGGAAGCAGCAAACCGCGCACCGGATGTCGCCGAAGCGGCGTCCGGACAGGCGGCGGAGGAAGACCGCGGCGCGATCGGTGGCATCCCGCATGACGCCGGTCCGGACCGGGCGCAGCCGGAGACGTTGGAGGATACCCCCGACAGTCTCGCCGATGCTGTGCGCAGCGCAAGCGAAGCGACCCCCGCGAGCGAGCCGCCGGACGAAGCAGAACCCGCGCAGCGCCGCGCCTGAGGCGGCGAACCCATGCCGCGCCCGCGACGGGCGCGAGACCTGACACTTTGAGGTTGTTTTGACAGATACCCACGACACTGATGCGTCTGAATCCGCGCATGCCGTTCAGGCGGCGCGGGCCGACGGAGCGCCCGAGCAGCAGGCTCAGGACGCCGGCGGCGACGAGCAACGCCCGCGCCGCGGCCTGCGGCGCGGTCCGCGGAGCCTGATCGCACGCCGCCGGGCGGCGGCCAAATCGAAGACCGGCGACGGCGCGGAAGGCGCGGTCGACGCGCCGGAAGCCGGCGACGAGGCGCAGCCGCCCGCACGGGCGCCGCGCAAGGAAGGCGCGGCCAAGGCGCCGCGCAAGCCGGCGGCCGGCAAGCGAGAAGGGGCTGCGCGCCAGGGGCAGGCTGCTCCCAAGGGCAAGCGGGGCGCCGCCGCGGCTGCCGAGGGCGCCGCGGGCGAGGCCGGCCAGGACGATGTGTTCGCCTACGTGACGTCGCCGGCATTCGATGCCGACAACGAGGCGGAAGGCGGCGCGCACGCGCCGATGCTGCGCCGCGGTCGTCAGGCCAGCAAGCGTGTGCTGGCGCCGGACGATGACGCGCCGAAGCTGCACAAGGTGCTGGCGGAGGCCGGCATGGGTTCGCGCCGCGAGATGGAAGAGCTGATCGTGGCCGGCCGGGTGTCGGTGAACGGCGAGCCGGCTCACATCGGCCAGCGCATCATGCCGACCGACCAGGTGCGGATCAACGGCAAGCCGGTCAGGCGCAAGCTGCCGAACAAGCCGCCGCGCGTGCTGATCTATCACAAGCCGACGGGCGAGATCGTGAGCCACGCCGATCCGGAAGGGCGCGCGTCGGTGTTCGACCGCCTGCCGCCGATGAAGACGGCGAAATGGCTGGCGGTCGGCCGGCTCGACTTCAACACCGAAGGTCTGCTCATGCTGACGACCTCCGGCGATCTCGCGAACCGCTTCATGCACCCGCGTTACAGCGTCGAGCGCGAGTATGCGGTGCGGGTGGTCGGCGAGTTGTCGGAAGGAATGCGCCAGAAGCTGCTGCACGGCGTCGAGCTGGAGGACGGTCCTGCGAACTTCCTGCGCATCCGTGACGGCGGCGGCGAGGGCACCAATCACTGGTACCACGTGGCGCTGGCGGAAGGGCGCAACCGCGAGGTGCGACGCATGTTCGAGGCGGCCGGGCTGATGGTGAGCCGCCTGATTCGTACGCGCCACGGTCCGATCGGGTTGCCGCGCGGGCTGAAGCGCGGCCGCTGGGAGGAGCTGGAGGAGGCGGAAGTCCGTCGTCTGATGGCCTCGGTCGGCCTGAAGGCGCCGAGCGAGGACAAGGCGAAGCGGGGCGGTGGCGCCGATCAGGCCGAGCGTCGTCAGCCGGACCCGATGCAAACCTCGATGGGCTTCCTCAACCGCGAGCCGGTGCTGACGACGCATGGCCAGCTCGACCAGCCGCGACGCGGCGGCGGCCGGCGTGGCGCGGCGGGCAGCGCGTTCGGCGTGGGCGCCAGCTATGGCGGCCTGCCGAGCGGCGCCGGCTACGGCAATCGCCCGGGCAATGGCGGCAGCGGCGGCTACGGCAACCGTTCGGGTAATGGTGGCGGCAACGGCGGCGGCTTCGGCAACCGGGCGGGCAACGGCAACGGTGGCGGCAACGCTAACGGCAACCGCGCGGGCGGCCGCGACGTCGACGGCAATCGCATGTCGTACGGCGGTGCGAACGGCAACAAGCGCGGCGCTGCCGGCAAGGGCGGCGGCCGCAACGCAAACGGCAACGGCAACCGCGCCGAGGGCAATGCGGCGGGCGGCGGGCGCGGCGGTCAGCGCGCGCAGCAGCCGCGCAACCGCTCGCGCGGGCGCTGAACCCGTTGCGGGTTCCGGTGTTGCCGAAAGCCCGTCCACGGCCCGCAAAATCGCCGCGCAAGGCGGGTTTTGCGGGCTCCCGCTTTGCGTTCGGGCCAAAAAACGCTATAATCGCGAAGTCGCTGGGCGTGCGGGTTTTTTGATGTGCGGCTCAGGTGCGACCAACGGTAAGAAGATGGGCGTTCCGCCCATTTTTTTTTGCTGAAACGGTTAGGCATCTCGGGTAGCGCTTCCGCGCCAGCTAAGGCGCGCGTCTGCGGGTGAATCGCGAACGGCGGGCGCGAACACCTGAGAGGACACTGTGCAACTGACGGAACTGATAGAAACCACGGTCACCGGGCTCGGTTACGAGCTGGTCGATCTCGAGCGCACCGGGCGCGGCATGCTGTGCGTCTACATCGATCAGCCCGCCGGCATCGCGATCGAGGATTGCGAGAAGGTCACGCGTCAGCTCCAGCACGTATTGACGGTCGAAAACATCGATTACGAACGGCTCGAAGTCTCGTCCCCGGGACTCGACCGCCCGTTGAAGAAGCTGACTGATTTCGAACGATTCGCGGGCAGCGAAATCGTCATCACCCTGAAGAAACCGCTGGATGGCCGCAAGACCTACCGGGGCATCCTGCATGCGCCGAATGGCGAAACGATCGGTTTGGAATTTGAGAGGAAGAAGGGCGAGGCGGCCATGCTGGATTTCACGCTGGCCGATATCGACAAAGCCCGCCTGATTCCGCACGTTGATTTTAGGAGCCGCAAACAATGAGTCGCGAAGTGTTGATGCTGGTGGATGCGCTGGCGCGCGAGAAGAACGTCGACAAGGATGTGGTGCTGGGCGCCCTCGAGGCGGCGCTCGCATCCGCATCCAAGAAGCTGTTCGACGAAGGCGCCGAAATCCGCGTCCAGATCGATCGTGAGAGCGGCGAACACGAAACCTTCCGGCGTTGGCTCGTCGTACCCGATGAGGCCGGCCTGCAAGAGCCGGACCGCGAGATCCTGCTGTTCGAGGCGCGTGAAGACCACCCCGACGTCGAAGTCGGCGAGTACATCGAGCAACCGGTGCCCTCGATCGAATTCGGCCGGATCGGCGCGCAGGCCGCCAAGCAGGTGATCCTGCAGAAGGTGCGCGACGCGGAGCGCGAGCAGATCCTGAACGACTACCTCGAGCGCGGCGAGAAGATCATGACCGGCACGGTCAAGCGGCTCGACAAGGGCAATTTCATCGTCGAATCGGGCCGCGTCGAGGCGCTGCTGCGCCGCGACCAGCTGATTCCGAAGGAAAACCTGCGGGTCGGCGATCGCGTGCGCGCCTATATCGCGAAGGTCGATCGCACCGCACGCGGTCCGCAGATCGAGCTGTCGCGCACCGCGCCCGAATTCCTGATGAAGCTGTTCGAGATGGAAGTGCCCGAGATCGAGCAGGGGCTGCTGGAGATCAAGGCGGCCGCGCGTGATTCGGGCGTGCGCGCGAAGATCGGCGTGGTCGCCTACGACAAGCGCATCGATCCGATCGGCACCTGCGTCGGCATCCGCGGTTCGCGTGTGCAGGCCGTGCGCAATGAGCTTGGTGGCGAAAACATCGACATCGTGCTATGGTCGGAGGATCCTGCCCAGTTCGTGATCGGCGCGCTCGCGCCGGCAGCGGTCCAGTCGATCGTCGTCGATGAAGAAAAGCACTCGATGGATGTCGTCGTCGACGAAAACGAACAGGCCATCGCGATCGGCCGCAGCGGTCAGAACGTGCGCCTCGCGAGCGAACTGACCGGCTGGCAGATCAACATCATGACGCCGGACGAATCCGCGCTGAAGCAGAACGAGGAGCGCGACACGCTGCGCGGCCTGTTCATGGCGCGCCTCGACGTCGACGAGGAAGTCGCGGACATCCTGATCGACGAAGGCTTCACGAGCCTCGAAGAGATCGCCTACGTGCCGTTGAACGAAATGCTCGAAATCGAGGCTTTCGACGAAGACACCGTCCACGAGCTGCGCAACCGCGCGCGCGATGCGCTGCTGACGATGGCGATCGCAAACGAAGAGAAAGTCGAAAACGCCGCGCTCGATCTGAAAAGTCTCGATGGCCTCACGCCGGAACTGCTCACGAAGCTGGCCGAGCAGGGCGTGCAGACGCGTGACGATCTCGCCGAGCTGGCTGTCGACGAACTGGTCGAGATGACCGGGATGGAAGAAGAAGCTGCAAAGGCGCTGATCATGAAGGCGCGCGAACACTGGTTTCAGTGAGATATGAACATGGCGCATTGATTTGCTGGCGGCCGGAAGGCCTGACCCGATGCTAACCGCAAGGAATCGGTCCTTGCACTAAGAGGAATGAATGGCGAGTAACAACGTAGCCCAATTTGCCGCGGAACTGAAAATGCCTGCTGGTGTGCTGCTCGAACAGCTGCAGGCAGCGGGCGTCCAGAAAGCGAGTGAAGACGATGCGCTGTCCGAGACGGACAAGGCGCGTCTGCTCGATCATTTGCGTAAATCGCACGGCGCGACCGATGGCGACAAGCGCAAGATCACGCTGACCCGCCGGCATACGTCGGAGATCAAGCAGGCCGACGCGACGGGCAAGGCTCGCACCATTCAGGTCGAGGTGCGCAAGAAGCGCACGTTCGTCAAGCGTGACGACGTGAGCGAGACCGGTGCCGAGCACGATCAGCAGGCTCAGGATGCGGAAACCGATGCGGATCTGAAGCGTCGCGAAGAAGAGGCGCGTCGCGAGGCGGCACTGCTCGAGAAGCAGGCGCAGGAACTGCGCGAGCGCCAGGAACGCCTGGAACGCGAGGAAGCCGAGCGTCGGGCCAAGGAAGAGGCGGCCGAGGCCGAGCGTCGCCGCGCCGAGGAAGACGCAGCCGCGAAGCGTGCTGCGGAAGCCGCTCAGGTGGCGCAGGTGGCGCAGCAGGTTGCTGCCGCCAAGGAAGAAGAGCAGGCGAAGGAAGCACAAGTGCAGACGCAGGAAGACGAGCGCGCCGCCGCGGATCGCGCGGCGCAGCGCGAAGCGGCGAAGAAGGCCGAAGACGCAGCCCGCGAGGCGGCGGACAAGGCACGCGCCGAACAAGAAGAAATTCGCAAGCGTCGCGAGGCCGCCGAGGCGGAAGCGCGCGCGATTCGCGAGATGATGAATACGCCGCGCAAGGCCCAGGTGAAGGCGCCCGAGCCGCCGAAGCCGGCCGAGCCGCCGAAGGCCGCCGAGGCCAAGGGCACGCTGCACAAGCCGGCCAAGCCGGCTGGCGAGACGGCGCGTCCGGCTGCTGCGAAGAAGCCGGCCGGCGCGGCCGCGCCGGCGACCACCACCACGGCGCCCGCGGGCGACCGCAAGAAGCCGGGTGGCAAGGGCGGCTGGCAGGACGACGCGGCGAAGCGCCGCGGCATCAAGACGCGCGGCGATTCGAGCGGCGGCGTCGACCGCGGCTGGCGCGGCGGCCCGAAGGGGCGCGGCAAGCACCAGGACAACGGGTCGTCGTTCCAGGCGCCGACCGAGCCGATCGTGCGTGAAGTGCACGTGCCGGAAACCATCTCGGTCGCCGACCTGGCGCACAAGATGTCGGTGAAGGCGTCGGAAGTCATCAAGATCATGATGAAGCTCGGCCAGATGGTCACGATCAACCAGGTGCTGGACCAGGAAACGGCGATGATCATCGTCGAGGAACTGGGGCACCGGGCGGTCGCGGCGAAGCTGGACGATCCGGAAGCGCTGCTGGTCGAAGGCGAAACGGGCAGCGACGCGGAGCAACTGCCGCGTCCGCCGGTCGTCACGGTCATGGGCCACGTCGACCACGGCAAGACCTCGCTGCTCGACTACATCCGTCGCGCGAAGGTGGCGGCCGGTGAAGCGGGCGGGATCACGCAGCACATCGGCGCTTACCACGTCGAGACGCCGCGCGGCGTCGTCACGTTCCTCGACACGCCGGGTCACGAGGCCTTCACGGCCATGCGTGCCCGCGGTGCGAAGGCAACCGACATCGTGGTCCTGGTGGTCGCGGCCGACGACGGCGTGATGCCGCAGACGAAGGAAGCCATTGCCCACGCAAAGGCGGGTGGCGTGCCGATCGTCGTGGCGATCAACAAGATCGACAAGCCGGAAGCGAATCCGGACCGCGTGAAGCAGGAACTGGTCGCGGAAGGCGTCGTGCCGGAAGAATACGGTGGCGATTCGCCGTTCGTGCCGGTGTCCGCCAAGGCGGGCACGGGTATCGACGACCTGCTCGAGAACGTGTTGCTGCAGGCCGAAGTGCTCGAACTGAAGGCGCCGGTCGAGGCGCCGGCGAAGGGCATCGTGATCGAAGCCAAGCTCGACAAGGGCAAGGGGCCGGTCGCGACGATCCTCGTGCAGTCCGGTACGCTGAACCGCGGCGACGTCGTGCTTGCGGGCACCGCTTACGGCCGGGTCCGTGCGATGCTCGATGAGAACGGCAAGCCGACCAAGGAAGCCGGCCCGTCGATTCCGGTCGAGATCCAGGGTCTGTCGGAAGTGCCGGGCGCAGGCGAGGAAGTCATCGTGCTGCCGGACGAGCGCAAGGCGCGCGAAATCGCGCTGTTCCGCCAGGGCAAGTTCCGCGACGTCAAGCTCGCGAAGCAGCAGGCCGCGAAGCTCGAAAGCATGCTCGAGCAGATGGGCGAGGGCGAGGTGCAGAACCTGCCCCTCATCATCAAGGCTGACGTGCAGGGCTCGCAGGAAGCGCTCGTGCAGTCGCTCGTCAAGCTGTCGACGAGCGAAGTGCGCGTGCAGATCGTCCACAGCGCGGTCGGTGGCATCAGCGAAAGCGACGTCAACCTCGCGACGGCATCGAAGGCGGTCATCATCGGCTTCAACACGCGCGCCGATGCACAGGCGCGGCGTCTCGCCGAGTCGAACGGCATCGACATCCGCTACTACAACATCATCTACGACGCCGTGGATGAGGTGAAGGCGGCGATGTCGGGCATGCTGGCGCCGGAAAAGCGCGAGACGGTCACGGGCATGGTCGAGGTGCGCCAGGTGTTCAAGGTGCCGAAGATCGGCGCGGTGGCCGGCTGTATGGTCACGGACGGCCTGGTCAAGCGCTCGTCGTCGGTGCGCGTGCTGCGCAACAACGTCGTCATCTTCACGGGCGAGCTCGATTCGCTCAAGCGCTTCAAGGACGATGTGAAGGAAGTGAAGCAGGGCTTCGAATGCGGTATGTCGATCAAGAATTTCAACGACATCGTTGAAGGCGATCAATTCGAAGTCTTCGAGGTCACGGAAGTCGCGCGTACCTTGTAATCACGGCGCGCAGGCTCATGGGCGGGGCAGGCTTGGGCCTGTCCCGCCCATTTTTCATGGCGGCGGCGCATCGAGCGTCGCCGGCCCGCTGCCCGCAGAACGGAATGTCGGATTGATCATGTCGAAGAAACGTACTTCTCCCAATCGCAACGTGCAGATCGCGGACCAGATCCAGCGCGACCTGTCCGAACTCATCATGCGCGAGGTCAAGGACCCGCGGATCGGCATCGTGACGATCCAGAGCGTCGAGCTGACGCCGGATTACGCGCATGCGAAGGTCTATTTCACGGTGCTGACCGGCGATCCCGCCGCGACCCAGGAGGCGTTGAACCACGCCGCGGGCCACTTGCACAACCTGCTGTTCAAGCGCCTGCACATCCATACCGTGCCGACGCTGCACTTCCATTACGACAAGACGACCGAGAAGGCGCACGAGATGTCGCGCCTGATCGACGAGGCGAATGCGACGCGGGCGAAGGACGACTGAACGAGCGCCGCATGACCATGACGACTGCACCACAACGTCCGCGCGTGCCGCGCCGCATGCTCGACGGCGTGCTGTTGCTCGACAAGCCCATCGGGCTGTCCAGCAATGATGCGCTGATCCGCGCGAAGCGCCTCTATCTCGCCAAGAAGGCCGGCCATACCGGCACGCTCGATCCGCTGGCGTCCGGCCTGCTGCCGCTGTGCTTCGGCGAGGCCACCAAGTTTTCCCAGGATCTGCTCGAGGCCGACAAGACCTACGAGGCGACGATGCGTCTCGGCATCCGCACGACCACGGGCGACGCCGAAGGCGAGGCGATCGACACGCGCGAGGTGCGCTGCGACGTCGCGGCCGTCGACGCGGCGCTTGCGCGCTTCCGCGGCGAGATCGTGCAGGTGCCGCCGATGTACTCGGCGCTCAAGCGCGACGGCAAGCCATTGTACGAATACGCGCGCGCCGGACAGACGGTCGAGCGCGAAGGCCGCCAGGTCACGATCCACGCGCTGGAGCGGATCGCGTGCGCGCTGCCTGACGTGAGCTTCCGCGTGACCTGCAGCAAGGGCACCTACGTCCGCACGCTTGCCGAGGACATCGGCGAGATGCTCGGTTGCGGCGCGCACCTGGTCGCGCTGCGGCGCACGGGCGTCGGCGCGCTGACGCTCGAGCACGCGGTGACGCTCGATGCGTTGTCCGATGCGGCGGAGGGCGAGCGCGATGCGTGGCTGCGGCCCGTCGATGCGCTGCTGTCGACGTTTCCGAGCATGACGCTCGCGGCTGACGGCGCGCGGCGCCTGTTGCAGGGGCAGCGCATCCGGCTCGAGGATCTCGGCATGGCGCAGACGTTCGCCGACGGCGAAACGGTGCGCGTCTACGATGAGGGCGGGCGCCTGCTCGGCGTGGGCGTGATCAACAGCGGCGTGCTGGCCCCGAAGCGGCTGCTGGCCGGCGGCGGCGATGCCGCTTGATGCGCCGGCCGGGCGCGGGACGCCGCGGCCGGCATCCTGATGCGTCGCGGGGCGCGCGCCGGCAAGGCGTCCGCGCGAGAAAACGGCCCGTTGGTTCGATGAAACCAACGGGCCGTTCGTCATTTTCCCGCGCAGCTCAGTGCGCGGCCGATGCCGCCGCGCTCGAATCGCCGCCGCCCGAGCGTTCGGGCTTGGTGATCCAGATGAGGCCGATCAGCAGCACGAAGATCGCCGCCGAGATGTAGAACAGGTCGTTCACCCCCAATTGCGCGGCCTGCTGGGTCGCGAGATTGTTGATGAGGCCGTGGGCCTGCTGGTCGGTCAGGCCGAGGCTGCCCATCTGCGTGACGGCCTGGTTGAAGGTCGGGTTGTAGACGTTCGCCTGCTCGACCAGCTGCGCATGGTGGAAGTTGTTGCGATGATCCCACGCGGTCTGGAACACTGACGTACCGATCCCGCCGAACATGATCCGCACGAAGTTCGACAGCCCCGACGCGGCCGGGATCCGATGCCCGGGCAGGCCGGACAGCGTGATCGAGACGAGCGGGATGAAGAAGCCCGCCATCGCGATTCCCTGCACCAGCGTGGGCAGCGTCAGCGACCATTCGTCGACGCCCGTGGTGTAGCGCGAGCGCATCCAGAAGCACAGCGCGAAGGTCAGGAACGACGCGGTCGCGATGTAGCGCGGGTCGGTGCGCGGCAGGATCTTGCCTGTGAGCGGCGACAGCAGGATCGCGAACAGCCCGACGGGCGCCATCACGAGGCCGGCGTCGGTCGCGGTATAGCCGATCTGGGTCTGCAGCCACAGCGGCAGCAGCACGAGATTGCCGAAATACAGCCCGTAGCCGACCGACAGCGCGATCGTGCCGCCCGAGAAGTTGCGCGTCCGGAACAGCGACAGGTCGACGACCGGATGCTCCGCGGTCAGCTCCCATACGACGAAGAAGGCGAACGCGATGACTGCGGTCAGCGCGAGCACGACGATCGTCGTCGAGGCGAACCAGTCGAGATCCTTGCCCTTGTCGAGCATGATCTGCAGCGAACCGACCCAGACCACCAGCAGCGCGAGCCCGACGCCGTCGATCGGCGCCTTGCGGACCGTCGATTCGCGGTTGCGATAGATCATCCAGGTCACTGCCGCGGCGGCGATGCCGACCGGGATGTTGACGTAGAAGATCCACGGCCACGAATAGTTGTCGGAGATCCAGCCGCCGAGGATCGGGCCGGCGACCGGCGCGATCAGCGTGGTCATCGCCCACAGCGCGAGCGCCATCGGCGCCTTCGCGCGTGGGTAGCTCGACAGCAGCAGCGCCTGCGACAGCGGGATCATCGGCCCCGCCACCGCGCCCTGCAGCACGCGCGAGGCGAGCAGGAACGGCAGCGTGGGCGCGAGACCGCACAGCCACGACGAGATCACGAACAGGATGATCGAGGCGAGGAACAGGCGCACCTGGCCGATGCGGTCAGTGAGCCAGCCCGTCAACGGGACCGAGATCGCGTTCGCGACCGCGAACGAGGTGATGACCCAGGTCCCCTGGTCGGACGATACGCCGAGGTCGCCCGAGATGGTCGGGATTGCGACGTTGGCGATCGAGGTGTCGAGCACGTTCATGAAAACGGCGAGCGACACCGCGATCGTGCCGAGCACGAGCTGTCCGCCTTGCAGCGGAGGGTAGGAGGCTTGTGGCTGTGCCATGGTGTCCTTTGGAACGTGCGCCGCTTACATCAGCTTCGACACGTTGCCCGTGACCTTGGCCGGCGCGCTTGCCGCGGCCGGCGCGCCGTTGCCGGCGTTCGCGCGGATGATGCGGGCGATCTCGGCATCGGCCTCGTCGCCGTACTTCGCGAACACATCGGTCTGGTAGATCGTGTTCTGCACGTTGCCGAGCTGATTGCCGCTTTCATCCTTGATGGAGACCTCGACCTGCATCGACAGGCCGATGCGCAGCGGATGCTTCGCCAGTTCCTGCGGATCGAGTTCGATCCGCACGGGCAGGCGCTGCACGACCTTGATCCAGTTGCCGGTCGCGTTCTGCGCGGGCAGCAGCGAGAACGCGGAGCCCGTCCCCGCCGAGAAGCCGACGACCTTGCCGTGATACGTGACCGACGAGCCGTAGATGTCGGCCGTCAGTTCGACCGGCTGACCGATCCGCATATGGTTGAGCTGCACTTCCTTGAAGTTCGCATCGACCCACACCGCGTTGAGCGGCACCACCGACATCAGCGGCGCACCCGGCGACACGCGCTGGCCGACCTGCACCGAGCGTTTCGCGACGTAGCCCGTGACCGGCGCGGGCAGCGTGTTGCGCGCATTGTTCAGGTAGGCGTCGCGCACCTTGGCGGCGGAGGCGAGGACGTTCGGGTGATCGGCGATCGTCGTGTTGGCGGTCAGTGCGCGATTCGACGCGAGCTGCTGCTGCGCGGCGTCGAGCGAGGCCTGCGCGCCCTTGACCGCGTCGCGCGCGTGGGAGATCTCTTCCTGCGACACCGCGCCCGTCTGCGCCACCGCGAGGCGGCGGCGCAGGTCGTCCTGCGCGCGCGACAGGTCGGACTGGCGCAGCGCGACCTGCGCGCGGTACTGGTCGTCGTTGACATACAGGCCGCGCACCTGGCGCACGGTCTGCGCGAGATTCGCCTCGGCCTGCTGCAGCGCGACCTGGGAGTCCGCCGGGTCGAGCACCACGAGCGGGTCGCCGGCCTTCACGGTCTGCGTGTCGTCCGCGTTCACCGCGATCACGGTGCCCGTCACCTGAGGCGTGATCTGCACGACGTTGCCGTTCACGTAGGCATCGTCGGTCGACTCGTGGAAGCGCGCGACGAGGAAGTAGTAGAGGCCGTAGGCAATCGCGGCGATCACGATCACCAGGATCAGCAGCGTCATCATCCGCTTGCGCTTGCCGTTGGATTGCGGCTGCGCGCTGGCGGCGTTTTGTTGAGGGTCGCTCATGGCGAGTTTCTCCGTCTTATCTCGAGTAGTACGTGTGTGTATGAATTGGAATCGGTTCGGGCGGCGGGCGGCTCAATCCGCCTCAG